>CAUAHS010000292.1 GCA_958428885.1 uncultured Eubacteriales bacterium | reverse complement strand
CCCGGACGTAGTCGCCCAGCATGTAGCCGTAGCTCTCCTCATAGGCGAGGATGTACTCATAGGAGCCGTCGCGCTTGTACTCGGCGAGCTTCTCGGCCATGAACTTGAAGCCGGTGAAGGTCTCGTCCACGTGGACGCCGTTCTTCTCGGCTATCTCGCGGCCCATGTTGGTGGTGACGATGGTCTTGATGAAGGCCGGGTTGGCGGGCATGGTGCCGCTCTCGCGCCTTGCGGTGATGATGTAGTCGAGCAGCAGCACGCCCATCTGGTTGCCAGTGATGGTGCGGTACTCCCCGTCCTTGCCGCGGACCATGGTGCCGACGCGGTCGGAGTCCGGGTCGGTGCCGATGATGAGGTCGCTGCCGACCTGCTTGGCGAGGTCAACGGCGAGGTAGAAGCCCTCCGGGTTCTCCGGGTTCGGGCTCACGACCGTGGGGAAGTTGCCGTCTATGACCATCTGCTTGGGCTCCGGGAAGAGGTGCTTCACGCCGAGGCGGCGCAGCGCCTCCGGCACCAGCTTGTAGCCCGCGCCGTGGAAGGGCGTGTAGACTATCTTGAACTCGTCCGCGACCTTCTCGACCACGGACTTGTTGATGGACATGCTCATGACGTTGGCGAGGAAGGCCTCGTCCGTCTCGGCGCCGATGACCTCCACGAGCCCGCTCGCCATGGCCTCGTCAAAGCTCAGGCGCTTTACGTCGTGGAAGATATCCAGCTTGCCCATCTCGGCGGCGACTGCGGCGGCGTGCTGCGGCGGGAGCTGGGCGCCGTCGGACCAGTAGACCTTGTAGCCGTTATACTCCTTAGGGTTGTGGCTGGCGGTTATGTTGATGCCGGCGGTGGCGCCGTAGTGCAGCACGGCGAAGGAGAGCTCCGGCGTGGGGCGCAGCGCGTCGAAGATGCGGACGCGGATGCCGTTGGCGGCCATGACGCCCGCGGCCTCGCGCGCGAACTTCTCGCTGTTGAGGCGGCAGTCGTAGCAGACCACGACGCCCTTGCGGCAGGCCTCCTCGCCCTCGGCCTTGATGACCGCGGCGAAGGCCTGGGTGGCCCAGCGGATGACGTGGATGTTCATGCGGTTCAAGCCCGTGGCCATGATACCGCGCAGTCCGGCGGTGCCGAACTCCAGCGGCGCATAAAAGCGGCTCTCTATCTCTTTATCGTCGCCGGCGATGGCGGAGAGCTCCTTCCACTCCTCCTCGCCGAGCGCGGGGCTGTCCAGCCAGTACTGATATTCTTCCTTATAGCTCCTCTTCATCTTCTGCCTCTCCTTCAAGTATGTTCTTGGCATCCTCGAGCATGGTCGCGGGCACAAAGATATCCACACCCTCCGCGCTTATGCCGAGCATCAGGTTGCCGAAACCGCCGTAATGCGGGTATTTCTTCACATACGGGATGTCAAAGGAGTCCAGCATCCCGGTCACTATCGCGTCGCCCAGGTCGAGCTGCGTGCAGGTGGTCAGGTACGCCGCCTCCACGAAATTGCCCTGCTCGTCCTTGGGCCACCTCTCGGCCATCTTGCCGGGAAGGTCCCGCGCCCAGTCCAGATTGTGCCCATCCATAGGCAGTATCCCCCTCATTTGTGATAGCGTCCGCCGTTTATGATGGTGAACGCCCTGTATACCTGCTCCGCGAGCATCACCCTCGCGAGGTGGTGCGGAAAGGTCATCCGGGACATGGAGAGCCGCAAATCTGCCGCCCTCTTCACACGCTCGTGCAGCCCGAAGGAGCCGCCGACGACGAAGCAGAGCTTTGAAGCGCCCGCCCCCATCGCGGCGTCCAGCGTCCGCGCCAGCTCCGGGCTCGACATCTCGCGCCCCTCCACGCACAGCGCGACGACGTAGGCGCCCTTGGGCACGGCCTTTTCGATCTCAGAGGCCTCGCGCTCCAGCGCGCGGGCTATTTCCTTTTCCGATGGCTGCTCCGGCAGCCGCTCCTCGGCTATCTCGCGCAGTTCCGGCTTTCCGAAGGCGCCGAGGCGCTTGAAATACTCCTCGAACGCCTCGGCATAGTGCCGCTCGCGCATTTTTCCGACGAAAACAAAGCTCAGACCCGGCATCTCGCCCCCGCCTCCATGTACACGGCGCCCAGAGGCGGCGCAGCGATGAGCTCCGGGTTCTCCCCAGCCTCCGCAAGGGCGGCGGACACGGCGGCGAGCGCCTTGTCCGGCCGGTTGTTCTCCCGGCTCAGGTGGCCGAGTATCAGGCCCCTCGCCCCGCTCTCCGCAAGGCGGACGGCCAGACGGCCGGCGTCCTCGTTGGAGAGGTGTCCGTGGTCCGAGAGGATGCGGCGCTTGAGATACACGGGATACGGCCCGTCGCAGAGCATCTGCTCGTCGTAGTTCGATTCAATGACCGCAGCCTCCACACCGCACATCGCGTCCAGCACCTCGTCCGTCAGGCTGCCGAGGTCGGTGCAGAGGCCGAAGGAGGCGCCGTCCGCCTCGATGCGGTAGCCCACGCTCTCGTCCGTGTCGTGCAGCGTGTGGAAGGCCGTGACCTCCGCGCCGCCGACTCCTTCTTCC
>CAUAHS010000291.1 GCA_958428885.1 uncultured Eubacteriales bacterium | reverse complement strand
CCGGCTCGAGAACCTCGTACTCGACCTTGACGAGCTTGCGCGCCTTGTCGACGATCTCCTGCGTCTCGCCCACGACGAGGCAGATGGCGTCGCCCACGAAGCGGGTGATGTCGCCCTTGGCGATCATGACGTCCCAGTCCTGCTGGATGTGGCCGACCTTGTTGTTCGGCACGTCCTCGGCGGTCAGTACGGCGAGGACGCCGGGCATGGCCGCCGCCTTGGAGGTGTCGATGTCCAGTATCCTGGCCCGGGCGTACTTGGAGCGCACCGCTCCGCCGTAGACCATGCCCTCCATCTCGATGTCGTCGCAGTACTCGCCGTAGCCGAGCACCTTGGGCCGCACGTCGGTGCGGAACGCCCTCTGGCCGACGCCGAACTCGTCGCCCTTCTCGAGCGTCGGGTCTATCTCGGCGTCGCCGCGGAGGATGGCGGCTGCGAGGGTTATGCCCTCGATTATCTTCTTGTAGCCCGTGCAGCGGCAGATGTTGCCCCGGAGGGCGACCTTTATCTGCTGCTCCGTGGGGTCCGGGACCTTGTCGATGAGCGCCTTGCCGGCCATGACCATGCCGGGGATGCAGAAGCCGCACTGCACGGCGCCGACCTTGCCGAAGGCGTAGACAAACGCCTCCTGCTCGTCGTACGTCAGGCCCTCGACGGTGACTATCTCGCGTCCCACGGCCTTTTTCGTCGTGAGCACGCAGGACTTGACGGCCCGGCCGTCGACTATGATGGTGCAGGTGCCGCAGGCGCCCTCGCTGCAGCCGTCCTTGACGGACTTGAGGTGCAGGTCGTCGCGCAGATAGCGCAGCAGCGGCTTGTCCTCCGTCGTGCTGCGGGTGATGCCGTTTACCTTGAATACATACTCAGCCATATTGCCCACCTCCATTAGTCAGGCCTGAGGCCCGAGGATGCCGTAGACGTCCTTGATGACACCGCGGGGACACTTTGCAGCGCACATGCCGCAGGAGACGCAGAGGCTCTCGTCGATGACGGGGTGGTTGTCCTCGAGCCTGATTGCGCCCATGGGGCAGTTCTTGACGCAGATGCCGCAGGCGATGCAGCCCGCGTCACAGGCCTTGCGCGTCTCGGGACCGGAATCGCGGCTGGAGCAGCCGACGACGATGTTCTGCTCCCTCGGCACGAGCCGGATGATGCCCTGCGGGCAGGCCTTCACGCACAGACCGCAGCCGACGCACTTGTCCCTGTCCACCTCGGCGACGCCGCGTTCGCCGACCTTTATGGCCCCCAGCTTACATGCCGCGGCACAGCTGCCCAGTCCAATGCAGCCCCAGCGGCACTCCAGTATCCCCTCGGGATGCTCCGCAAGCGCCTGCCGGCAGTCCCCGGTCAGCTCCTCGCGCGCTATCTTTCTCCGTGCGAGCTTGCCGCCGGAGCAGCCGACGGCCGCCGCAAATTTTCCTGCCCTCTGCGCCATAGTCAGTCGCCCCTTCCAGCTTGGCTTAAATTTTTTCATTCGAGCACAAATTCTTTTAGATAATCATACTATAAACAAACACAAAACACAAGGGGGAAGCCGGAAAAAATTTGGCAATTTCGTTATCCCATTTCGAGAAGAACGCCCCGGCAGCCTGTGAGGCAGTCGGGGCGCACGAGCCGTGTTTGGTTTTGCGGAGCGTCAGACGTAAAGCTCCGCAATGGAGTAGAGCGCGGCTTTGCCGCTCATATAGACCCGGTCGTTTTCCATGCGGCACCAGAGCGTGCCGCCGCGGCGGGAGGCCTGACAGGCGGTGAGCTTCTCCAGGCCCAGGGCCTTGAGCCAGTACGGCACGATGTGGCAGTGGCCGGAGCCGCAGACGGGGTCCTCGGGCACGCTGAGCTTGGGAGCAAAGCTGCGGGAGACGCAGTCGAACTCACGTCCTGTGCTCGTGGCGTGCTGCAAGAGGCCGTCGAGGGAGGCTAGTTTTTCCATGTCCGGCGCCATGCCGCGGACGGTGTCCTCGTCGTCGAAAACGCAGAGGAGGTCCCGGCCCAGCCAGGCTTCGGAGGGTTCCGCGCCGAAGGCGGCGGTCATCTCCGGCGTCACGGGCGTGGGGCGCAGCTCATAGGCCGGGAAATCGAGCTCGTACATGCCGCCCGTCCTGCTGACGGTCAGCTCGCCGCTGAGCGTGGCGAAGCGCACGCGCTCCAGCCCGGGCTCGACGTGGTTCATCAGCACATAGGCCGTCGCCAGCGTGGCGTGGCCGCAGAGGTCTATCTCCCCGCCCGGCGTGAACCAGCGCAGGCGCCAGACCTCGCCCTCGCGCGCGGCGAAGGCGGTCTCGGAGAGGTTGTTCTCCCGCGTGATGTCCATCATCAGCTCGTCCGGCAGCCAGTTCTCAAGGATGCACACGGCGGCGGGATTCCCGCCGAACACCCTGTCCGTGAAGGCGTCCAAAACATACTGTCTCATAACGCACCTCCTGTTTGTCATGCGCCCATGATAGCACGGGCTGAGCCCGGCAGCAAGGGGCGTGGCTCACAGGTGCGTGTCGCGCTTGACCTTGTCGTAGTGCTTTATCAGCAGCGGCTCTATG
>CAUAHS010000290.1 GCA_958428885.1 uncultured Eubacteriales bacterium | reverse complement strand
GGTCCTTCTGGTTCAGAAGGCCGAGTATGGCGTATTTAAGTGCTCCCATGGCTTGGCTCTCCCATGCCGCGCTTGAGGCGCGTTTTTTTCTTTATGATACCACGTTTTCTAAAATCTGAACAGGCCCAATCCCGATTTTGCCCTTTGCGTCTGTCAAATTTCCGTCAATGCATACATATTTCTCTTCGCGTTTAAGTGCACTCCGCCAATTTTTGGACGGATGGTATAATTTCTTACCTGTCAATATTGACATGTTTATGATTACATGTTATTCTCGAGACGCTCTTGACAAAAAACAAACAAAGAGGAGTGTACGGCAATGAACCTTACCAAAAAGCGTTGGCTCATCCTCGCGGTCTGCTGTCTGGCGAACCTGTGTCTCGGCGCCATTTACGCCTGGAGCGTGTTCGCTTCGCCGATGGCGGAATGCCTCACCGGCCTCACGGGCGTGGAGCTCACGACGGCGGATCTCGCGATAGTCTACACCATTGCAAACTCCGTCGGCCCCATCACCATGATAAGCGGCGGCTGGTTCAACGACAAGTTCGGTCCCCGCGCGGTCATCCTCGTCGGCGGCGTAATGTGGGGACTCGGCATGGTGTTCTCCGGCTTTGCAAGCAGCGTCTCCGCGCTCATCCTGACCTACGGCATCATCGGCGGCCTCGGACTCGGCATGGCCTACGGCGCCACGGTCAGCGGCAGCGTCAAGTTCTTCCCCGACAAGCGCGGGCTCGTCGGCGGCATAACCACCGCGGTGTACGGCTTCAGCAGCGTCATTCTGCCCCCCGTCGTCACCCTCATTGTTGAAAAACACGATGCGCCCACGGCCTTCAAGATAGTCGGCGCGGTGTTCACCGTGGTCCTCGCGGTCTGCGCGCTCTTTGTGCAGCGCTGCCCGGACGGTTTCGTGCCCGAGGGCTGGACCCCGCCCAAGGCCGCTGCCTCCTCCGGCGGACCCGTGAGCATGAACTGGAAACAGATGCTCGCGAGCCCCATCTTCTATGTGATGATGCTACTGCTCTGCTGCGGCGCATTCTGCGGCATGATGATAACCTCCCAGGCCTCGGCCATAGCGCAGAATCTGGCCGGGCTGGGCGCGATGGCGGCCAGCACCGTTGTCTCCATAATCTCGCTCTTCAGCGTGTTCGGCCGCATTGCGGCTGGCGCTCTCTCCGACCGCATCGGCCGCATAAACACCCTGCGCCTCTCCTGCGTAATGGCCATCGTCGGCATGCTCTGCCTATACTTCTCCGGCCCTGACGCGCTCGTGCTCTTTTACATAGGCAGCTGCGTCGTCGGCTTCTGCTTCGGCTCCTTCATGGGTGTCTACCCCGGCTTCACCGCCGACCAGTTCGGCCCCAGGCACAACAGCGTAAACTACGGTATCATGTTCATCGGCTTTGCCGCCGCGGGCTACTTCGGCCCGAGCATCATGGGCAGCGTTCTGCGTGCCGACGGCAGCTATTACCGCGCCTTCCTCATCGGCTGCGCCCTGAGCGCCGCCGGCGTGGTGCTGACCTTTGTCTACCGCCTGGCTGCGAAAAAATCCGTAAAGACCGGCAACTGAAACGAACCGACATAAATATTTGAGGAGGATTAACATGATCAGAAAGTACCCGCATCTCTGCTCTCCCATCAAGATAGGCAACGTGACATTCAGGAACCGCATGTTCAGCTCCCCCATGGGCGGCACGGACATCACCGCCGACTGCTGCGTCGGACCGCGCACCCCCGGTTTTTACGAGCTGCGTGCCAAAGGCGGCGCCGCCGCCGTCACCGCGAGCGAGCTGGTCGTGCACCCGGAGACGGACGCCTCGCACATGTTCCACCTCGACCTCAAGACCCCCGGCTGCCTCGCGGGCTGGACCTTCCTCGCCGACGCCATCATGCGCCACGGCGCCATCCCGAGCGTTGAGCTGAGCCACTCCGGCCAGTACGCGGGCACCTACCTCGTGGACAAGGAGAAGAAAAAGAGCCTCAACCAGTACGGCCCCAGCGACTGGGTGCGCCCCGACGGCATCCCCGTCAAGGCCCTGACCACGGAGCAGATCGAGGACATCATCAAGGCCTACGGCGACACCGCCGCCCTCGCCAAGCGCGCGGGCTTCCAGATGATAATGGTCCACGGCGGCCACGGCTGGCTGCTCAACCAGTTCATGTCCCCCGCCTTCAACCACCGCACCGACGAGTACGGCGGCAGCTTTGAAAACCGCATGCGCCTCACCCGCAGTGTGCTCGAGAGCGTCCGCACTGCCGTAGGTCCCGGCTTCCCCATCGAGTTCCGCATGAGCGGCTCCGAGTTCTTCGAGGGCGGCTACGGCCTCGAAGAGGGCGTCCGCATCGCCCAGGCGGTGGAGGACCTCGTGGACCTCATCCACGTCTCCGCGGGCTCCTATCAGTTCGGCTTCTTCCGCACCCATCTGCCGCAGTACGCCCCGCACGGCGCTAACGTCTATCTCGCCGCCGAGATAAAGAAGCATGTCTCCAAGCCCGTAGCCACCATCGGCGCGCTCAACGACCCGGCGCAGATGGAGGAGATCATCGCCTCCGGTCAGG
>CAUAHS010000289.1 GCA_958428885.1 uncultured Eubacteriales bacterium | reverse complement strand
CACGGCGGAGCCGGAACCGCTCATAACGGCGCCGAGGGCGCCGTTATCGAGGAGGCAGCGCTTGATCTCGCCCACGGCCTGGGCCGCACGGCGGTCCAGAGCGTCCTCAAACACGTTGTACATCCGCCTCGCCACGCCCGCCACGTCGCCCGCGCTCAGCGCCGCCACCAGCCCGTCCGTGTCCGGGCGGCAGCGCGTGCGCAGCGTGTCCAGCCTTGCAAACAGCTCCGGCGTCGAACAGGTGAAGTGCGGCATGCAGATGACGGCGTCCGTCCTCGGCAGCGGCGGCAAAGGCGTCAGTACCTCGCCCCTGCCCGCGGCAAGCGCCGTGCCGCCCATCAGGCAGAAAGGCACGTCCGAGCCCGCCCTCAGCGCAGCGGCACACAGCTCCTCGCCCTCCAGCGGCGCACCCGTCAGTTCGCCCAGCGCGCGGATAACCGCCGCAGCGTCCGACGAGCCCCCGCCCAGCCCGGCGCAGACCGGGATGCGCTTCGTTATCCTTATGTACGCCCCGGAGTCAATGCCCGCAGCCTCAAAGTACGCCTTTGCGGCCTTGACCGCGATGTTCCGCTCGTCCGTCGGGATGTAGCTCCGGTTCGTCTCAGCGCGGAAAAAGCCCGGCTCCCGCAGCTCCACGTGCACCTCGTCCGCCAGTGCCGCCGCCTGCATGACCATCCTGAGGTCGTGAAAACCGTCCGGCCGCTTGGCGAGCACGTCCAGCGAGAGGTTCAGCTTCGCCCGCGCCTGAATGTCCAGCCCGCTCACAGCTGGAAAAGCCTCGGCATGAGCTCGACGCCGCTGTCGAGGAAGGGGCCGCTCTCGCCGTTCTTCTCCGTGTAGCCCAGGCCGGAGACCGGGCCGTTTTCGCGGCTGTCGTAGATCATGTACGGCACCGGCGTAGCGCCGTGGGCGCCGTTCGCCATGAAGGTGCGGTGGTCGGAGAGGATGAGCAGGCGGAAGTCCTCGCCCCTGGAGCGCAGCGTCTCGCACAGGGGCTTCGCCACGCGCTCCGAGAGGCACTCGACGCTGTATATCTTGTGCTCGAGGTCGTGGTTGTGCGTCGCCTCGTCCGGACCCTCCAGGTGGACGGCGGCAAAGTCGTGGTCCTCGAGGACCTTGAGAGCGGCGGCGGTCTTGGCCTCGTAGTCCGTGTCCCACTCGCCGGTGGCGGTGGGGACGCTGATGGGCTCGAGCCCCACCAGGCGGGCGATGCCGTGGCAGAGCGGCACGGCGGAGACAACGCCGCCGTCCGCACCGTAGTGGGCGGTGAAGTTCGGCAGAGCGGCGCCCTTGCCCTCGGCCCAGAACCAGATGCCGTTCGCCGGCAGCTTGCCCTCGGAGACGCGCTTTTTGTTGATGGGGTGCTCCGGCAGGAGCTCGGCGGCCTTCTCCATGAGCGCGAGCAGCGTCCCGGCGTTGGCGCAGCCCCTGGGCAGGATTGGGCCTATCTTCTCGTTCAAATGGTCGTGCGGCGGGGCGAGGACGATGCCGTCGATGTCGGCGTCCGCCTGCACCGCGAGGTGGCGGAAGCTGGAGCCGGGGTGCACCGTTATCTTCGCCTTCTCCGCCAGGGCGGCGAATTCGGGCTCGGCAAAGAGCCACTTTATGAGCTCGTCGGACTCCTCGCCCTCGATGGAGCCGGCGCTGTGCGAGATCATGACGCGCTCGGCAAAGGGCCCGTGCTCGTCGCCGCCGAGGTTCACCATGTTGCAGCGGTAGGCGGCGCCGCCCGCGGGCATGACCCCGCCGCTCGCCGCAAGCTCCAGCGGAGCTCGTCCGGAGAAGTACTTCCTCGGGTCGCAGCCGAAGATGGACATTATGGCCGTGTCGCTCCCGGGCGGAAAGCCCTCCGGGATGGTCTGCACCAGGCCGAGCTCGGCCTTTTCGCAGAGGGAATCGAAAAACGGCTTGCGGCAGACCTCCAGCGGGGTCCTGCCCGAGAGCTGCTCGAGCGGGTCGTCGGCCATGCCGTCGCCTATTATGAGGACATATTTCATGCGCTTTCCTCCTCTTTTTACTCATTTGAGCGTAGTATAACTCAAAACTCTCCCAAATGAAAGAGCAAGATCACGCCGGCCGGCCGAAGAAGATCGTTAAAAAATTGTTCTTCCCTTTACATGCGTTTTGTGGTATGGTTTAATGAGATGAAAAGCAGCATATCCGAGGAGGTCGGCAGTTTGAATTCCATGAAACATCTCCAGGCCCAGGAGGAGGTCCGCGTTGCACGCGAGGACGAGGCCCGGCGGCTCAAGCTGGAACAGGAAACGGCGGCGGACATGACGCTCCTGCGCGCCATCCTGGACGCGGAACACCACGCGCGCGAGGTGGAGAGCGCTGCGGAGCAGCGCCGCACCGAGCTGGATGCACGCATCCAGGGCAAGAAGGACGAGCTCCTGGCCAGGGTCCGGCAGGAGACGCGCGCTGCGATCGCGGCGGACGCCGCCGAGGAACACAGCCGTGCCGACGCCGAGATAGCCGCCGAACATGCTGAAGCCGCCTCCCGCCGGGAGGCTCTGCGCAAAAAATACGCACTCGCGCGCGAGGGTTACGTCCGGCGGGTGTT
>CAUAHS010000288.1 GCA_958428885.1 uncultured Eubacteriales bacterium | reverse complement strand
TACCCGATCTCCAACACCTCCTGGGCCGCCCCGCGTCCGTCCGACGAGGGCTATGAGATCGCCTTCTCCGTCGACGTGGACGGCAACCCCATCTACACCGACGACATGACCGAGCAGGAGCGCTATGACGCCGCTCTGCAGGCCGCCATCGGCTTCTTCAAGGCCGCCGGCCTGAACTGGGACGAGGCCTCCGGCAAGTTCGTTGCCTGAGCAGGTGATTTGACCCAGCACATTCTCGCATAATACCCTCTGCACCGGGCGCCCCCGGCGCCCGGTGCAGGCCCTATTACTATTGGTGGTGAAGATATGGGCGAGTTTATAATCAAACGCCTGCTTCTGTGCATACTGATACTCTTCTTCGTGATGTTTATCGTGTATGCGCTTATGTTCTCCCTGCCCACAAGTTATGTGGATACCATGGCCCGCGAGCTCGCGACCAAGCCGGGCAGCACCAAGAGCGCCCAGGAGTGGCTCGCGGAATTGAATGTAACCTACGGCTTCGACAAGGGCATCGTCGGCGGCTATCTCACCTGGCTGGGAAGCGTCGTCAAGGGCGAGTTCGGCGACAGCTGGTACTATACCCTGCCCGTCGTGCAGAAGTTCAACGACGTCATCTGGTTCTCCGTGGCCATGTCGCTCGCGGCATTTATATTTGAGACGGTCATCGGCGTCTATCTCGGCGTCACTGCTGCGAGAAAGCAGTACAGCATCACCGACTACACCGTTACGGTCGTGGCGCTGCTGTGTATTTCAATGCCGACCTTCTTCCTGGCTACGCTGTTGAAGCTGATTTTCTCCATAAAGCTCGGCTGGTTCGACCTCATAGGAATGCAAAGCCGCGACTATCTGCTGCTCTCCGACTTTGGCAAGTTCCTTGACCTGTGCAAGCACATGGTCCTGCCGGTCATAACTCTGACTATGCTTGGCATAGGCGGCCTGATGCGCTATACCCGCACGAACATGCTGGAGGTCCTCAACTCGGACTACATCCGCACCGCGCGGGCCAAGGGCCTCTCCGAGAGGACCGTCATCAACCGCCACGCCTTCAGAAATACACTTATCCCGCTCATCACGATAATGGGCACCACCCTGCCTGCGCTCTTCTCCGGCGCGCTCATTACCGAGACCCTCTTCGGCATCCGCGGGATAGGCTACACGTCCTACTACGCTATGATAAACGGCGACATCCCGTTCACGATGTTCTACCTCGCCTTTATCTCCATCCTGACGCTGCTCTCGAACCTGCTGGCGGACGTTCTGTACGCCGTGGTCGACCCGCGCGTCCGCGTGCATTGAGAGGGGAGGCAGACACATGGCTAAATACGAAAGACGCTCCGACAGCCTCAACGAGGCACTCAAGCGCCGTGAAGCCGCCGGTGAACAGCATGTCTACCACGAGGGCGAGCCCCTCGCGCTGGACGATACCCAGCGCGTCAAGGTCCTCTCTCCCGGCCGACTTGTCGCCAAGCGCTTTTTCAGGAACAAGCTCGCCATCGTCGGGCTTGCCATCCTCATCTTCATGTTCGTATTCGCGTTCCTCTGCCCGCTGTTCTACCCCTACACGCAGACGCAGATATTCTATAAGTACGGCACGCTCAACTCCAACTACGCCAGCGCCACCGAGCGCACGGAGTATGTCTCCTACAGCCTCGGCGACGATATCAGCGTCTCCAACACCGTCAAGAACAGCATGAACTCCTACATCCGCGACATGAACGCGGATGGGCTCGACCAGATGCAGGTCACGGACTCCGAGGGCACGATGTACACCGTCAGCAAGCTGACCGACAACATCTACACCCTCGCCGCCGACGACCTTGTCGAGGTCGCCCGCTACAGCGGTGTGACCCTCATCGCGAGCTACGACAAGATCCACCAGGCCTTCACCTACACCGACGCCGAGGCTTTTGCGGCCGAGGCCTCGGACGAGGAAGAGGGCGAGCCCGTCACGGACGGGGAGGAACCCGCCGAGACCGAAGCCGTCTCCGCCCAGCAGGCCGACTTTGAGGCCGCTGCCGCTGCCGCCGTAGAGGCCGGCGAGGAGACCTTCACCAGCGACGGCGTCACCTACTCCGTCAAGATGGCCGTCAAGAACAAGTACAACATCACCCGCGAGAGCTCCGTCCTGCTCGGCATCGACGGTTTTGTGCCCGACCAGGGCATGACCGCCACGGTCGAGGCCGCCATTCAGAACGGCCAGACCAACATCAGCTACAACGGCGAGAGCTACCGCATTGCCGAGAGCGGCGGCGCCTATTACCTCTGCACCATCGGCGAGCCGACCGACGCCCTCGTGAGCTCCACGCTCGTCTTCGACTCCTACGACACCTCCGTGCAGTACTCCGACGAGTTCAAGGCCGAGGCCCTGCTCGCCGCCGGGCGCGACGGTGAGTTCGAGTACGACGGCCAGACCTACACCGTCAGCTTCGACGGCGAGAGCGGCGGCATCTCCGACGCCGCGGGGAACGAGATAGTCTCCCTCGGCACCTTCGTCGTGCGCCGCTACTCCGGCCAGGACACCCTGCCCATAGACTTCAAGGAGGCCACGCAGGACGTCATCGCCC
>CAUAHS010000287.1 GCA_958428885.1 uncultured Eubacteriales bacterium | reverse complement strand
CCGCTGATGCGGACAAGCTTATATCGGCGGGCGACGGGGACAGCGCGCTGCTGTACATATACCTCCTGCGCCGGGGCGAGGCGCCCGACGCAGAGCTCGCCTCGGCACTCGGCATGGACGAGCGCCGCCTTGCCTCGGCGGCGGAGCGGCTGCGCAGTCTCGGGCTGCTCTCGTCCGCGGCGGCGGTCACGCGCGTACCGCCCCCGCAGGAGCTGCCGGAGTACACCGCCGAGGACGTGGTGCGCCGCTCGGACGAGGACCCGGCGTTCCGGGGCGTGCTCGCCGAGGCGGAGCGCCTGCTGGGCCACACGCTCTCCGGCGCGGACACCCGCACTCTCTTCGGCATATACGACTTCCTGGGTCTGCCCGTGGACGTCATCATGGAGCTCATGCACCACTGCGCCGACGAGGCCAGGCTCAAATTCGGTCCCGGACGGGTGCCCACGATGCGACAGATCGAAAAAGAGGCCTACGTCTGGGCGAACCGCGAGATAATGACCTTTGAGCAGGCCGAGGAGTACATACGCTCCCGTGCCCGGCTGCGGGATGCGATGGAGGACGTGAAGCGTGCCCTCGGCATAGGCGGCCGCCAACTCTCGCCCTCGGAGCGGAAATACATAGAGAGCTGGCTGGAACTCGGCTTCGGCCCTGAGGCTCTGGCCCTGGCCTATGACCGGACGGTCACGAACATAGGCCAGCTCAAGTGGAGCTACATGAACAAGATCGTCCTCAGCTGGCACGACAAGGGTCTGCACAGCCCGGAGGAGATAGAACGGGGCGATGCGCCCCGGCGTTCGGCGGCGAAGTCCCAGACCACCCGCCCGGCGAGTTCCGGCTCCGGTGATCTCGAGCGCATGAAGAAAATTTACGACAAGGTCCGGCGGGGCTGAGTGAAGGGAGGCGGCAGGCATGGATTACAACGGAAAACTTCTGGCCAGGGCGCGGGAGCGTCTGTCTCGCCAGCGCGAGGAAAACGCCGCCGAGCAGCGGCGCCGCACCGCAGAGGCCTACGCCCGCCTTCCCCGGCTGCGTGAGCTCGACCGCGAGCTGCGCATGCAGATGATAGAGCTCGCCCGCCTTGCGATGGACCGCAGCGCCGCCGCAAAGGAGCGGCTCGATGCGCTCCGGGACGAGAACCTGGCGCTCCAGGCCGAGCGCGCTGAGCTGCTGGTCTCCGCCGGCTTCCCCGCAGACTACACGGACGAGATCTACTCCTGTTCGGACTGCCACGACACGGGCATAAAGGACACGAGCATCTGTCACTGCCTGAAAAAGCTCTACAAGCGCGAGCTCACCGACGAGCTGAGCACCCTGCTCCACGGCGGGCAGGAGAGCTTTGAGCGCTTCGACCTCGACTGGTACGACGCCGCCCCCGACCCCGTGACGGGGGAATCGCCTCGCGAGTGCATGTCGCTGATATGCGACACCTGCCGGGAGTACGCCAAAAACTTCGGCAAGGGCTCGGCGAACCTCATCTTCATGGGCGGTCCCGGTCTCGGCAAGACCTATCTCTCGGCCTGCATAGCGCGGGTCGTGGCGGAGCGGGGCTGCTCCGTGGCCTATGAGTCCGCGGCGGCGGCGCTCTCGGCCTTTGAGACCCAGCGCTTTTCGCGCGACGGCGAGGAGAGCGCGGCGGCGGCCGCCCGGGTGCGGGAGTACCTCGGCTGCGACCTCATGATCCTCGACGACCTCGGCACGGAGATGGTCACGTCCTTTTCCGTCTCGGCGCTCTACCAGCTCATAAACACCCGGCTGAACAGCGCCAAACCCACCATAATCAGCACGAACTGCACGATGGACGAGCTCGAACGCAAATACGGTCCGCAGATAATGTCCCGTTTGGAGGGCGAATATCTTCTGTTGACCTTCCACGGTCGGGACATCCGGCTGCAACGAAAGGAGCGCGGCATATGAGACAGCATGAGATAACCCGGTCGAGGCCCCTGCTCGACAGCCGCGGCAACATAGCCGAGCCCGGCTTTGCGAAAAGGCTGCTGCCGGTCTATCACCGCGCGGACATAAAGGCCCCGGCCTACCGCATAAAGGAATGGGACTACTACCTCATCAACAACGGGCGCTGTGCGGTGGCGCTGACCGTGGCGGACAACGGCTACATGGGCATGGACTCCATCTCCTTCCTCGACTTCGAGAACCACTGGCAGCAGACGCTCTCGCCGATGTGCGCCTTCCCGATGGGCCGCCGGAAACTGCCTGAGAGCTCGAGCACCGGCGACGTTGCGGTCTCGGGCAAGGGTTACGAGCTGGCCTTCCGCCACACGGCGGAGGGCAGGCTGCTCATCTTCAGGATGGAGAACTTCGCAGGCGGCCGCCCCATCGAGGGGCGCATTCTTCTGACGGACGAGCCTCCCGAGAGCATGGTCATCTGCACGCCCTTTCACAAGAGCGGGCACTTCTACTTCAACCAGAAGATAAACTGCCTGCGTGCCTCCGGCTGGGCCAGCGTCCGTGGCCGCCGTTACGAATTCGAGCCCGAGACGGCCTTTGCCGTGCTCGACTGGGGACGTGGCGTGTGGACTTACCACAACACCTGGTACTGGGGCAGTG
>CAUAHS010000286.1 GCA_958428885.1 uncultured Eubacteriales bacterium | reverse complement strand
GGTGCCCGAGGTGCTGCTGACCGGCGACCACGC
Source organism: uncultured Eubacteriales bacterium (assembly GCA_958428885.1). Taxonomy (GTDB): domain Bacteria; phylum Bacillota; class Clostridia; order Oscillospirales; family Oscillospiraceae; genus Scatomorpha. The sequence goes on along the minus strand of CAUAHS010000286.1, from coordinate 2,534 downwards.
CCTGGTGGCCAAGTGGCGGCGCAAAAAGCAGCTCGAGCGCACGCTGGACAAGCGGCCGGACATGTTTGAGAAACTGGAGCTGACGGACAAGATGGACAAGAAACTGCTTGACGAGATAAAGTACGAGCGCCTGCCCGAGGGTGAAAAGCTCCGCTTCGACCCACGGCGTGCGGAGAGCTCGGACGTCCCGGCGATAATGGAGATAGTCGCCCAGGCCCAGCGCTATCTGCGCGAGAGCGGAGTGGACCAGTGGCAGGACGGCTACCCGACGGAGAAAGTGCTGCTCACGGACATCGGGTTCGGCCAGGGCTGGGTGTTCGAGCACGAGGGCGAACTCGCTGGCTACTGCTGCATCTCCATGCGTCACGAGCTGAGCTACGACGCCATAGACGGCGCCTGGCTCACCGAGGGCGACAACTACGCCGTTGTCCACCGGGCGATGATCTCCGACAAATACCGCGGCACAAGGCTGGCGCGTGACATGTTCTCCCTCGCCTTCGACCTTGCGGCCGGCATGGGCAAGGCCTCCGTCCGCGTGGACACTCACCGCGACAACCGGGCCATGAACCGCCTGGCGGAGAAGGTCGGCTTCACCTACTGCGGCGAGGTGGACGTGAGCCTGATGGACCCCGGCCACGACTCCAGGCGGAACGCCTATGAAAAGCTCATCTGACAGGGGGTCATCCAATGATAATCGGCGTTGATATGGGCGCTTCCGCAGTCAAGATCTGCGTGCTGGAGGGCGGCGAGGTCGCCTTTACGCACTACGAGCACGGCAGGGGCGGGGACATGCCCGCGCTGCTGGAGCGGCTGGGCATAGACGCGGGGGAGGCCGAGCTCATCGCGCTCACCGGTCTCTCCGCAAAGAGCTCCGGCCTCGAGCGGCTGGGCCGTCCGGTGAAGTACATACCGGAGCCGGACTCCATCGGTGAGGGCGCCTGCTCCCTCACCGGGCGGGACAACCTCATCGTCGCCAGCATAGGCACGGGCACGGCTTTCGTCCATGCGAAGGGCGGGGTCTACACCCACCTTTGCGGCACGGGCGTCGGCGGCGGCACGCTCAAGGGTCTGGCCGTCAAGGTGCTCGGCGAGCGCGACATGCGCCGCTTCGACCGCATGGCCATGGAGGGCAGCTGCGGCAAGGTGGACCTCCTCATAGGCGACTTTGTCGAGAGCTACGGCATCCTCGACCCCGAGATAACCGCCTCCAACCTCGCGCGTCTCGACCCGACGGCCACGGACGCCGACTGGGCCGCCGGCCTCTCCAACCTCGTGCTTCAGGTCATCGGCACGATGAGCCTGCTCGCCTGCTCCAGCAGCGGGGCGGAGAGCGTGGCCGTCATCGGTGCGATGGCGGATACGGAGCCCTCGCGGGCGAACTTCGCCAAGTTCCAGAGGGTCTACGGCAGGGACTTCCTCATCCCGGAGCACAGCGCCTGCGCCACGGCCATAGGCGCGGCAAGGAGGGCAATGTGCGTCTGACAAGTCCCAACGAAATCCGTGCGCTCATGGAGCGGCACGGCGTGCATTTTTCCAAGGCTCTGGGGCAGAATTTCCTCATAGAGCCCTCCGTGCCCCGGCGCATCGCCGAGGCGGGCTGCGAGGGCGAGCCCGAGGGTCTTGCCGTATTGGAGATAGGCCCCGGCATAGGCTGCCTGACAGTCGAGCTCGCCGAAAGAGCCGAGCATGTCGCGGCGGTCGAGCTGGACCGCATGCTCCTGCCCGTGCTGGCCGAGACGCTGGCGGACCGCCCCAACGCCGAGGTAGTCCCCGGCGACGCGCTTAAGCTAGACCTCGCTGCGCTCATGCGGGAGAAGTTCCCCGGCGCACGCTGTCGGGTCTGCGCAAACCTGCCGTACAACGTCACGACTCCGCTGCTCGCCAAATTCATCGACGCGGGCATATTTGAGCGCATCACCGTCATGATCCAGCGCGAGGTGGCCCTCCGGCTCACCGCCGCTCCGGGCACGGCGGATTACGGCGCCTTCACCGTCTATCTCACCTGGCACTGCGAGGCGGAGCGGCTCTTCGACGTGCCGCCCGAGTGCTTCATGCCCCGGCCGAAGGTCACCTCCTCGGTCGTGCGGCTCACGCCGAGGACCGCTCCGCTCTGCCCCGTCCGGGACGAGGCGCTCATGTTCCGCTGCGTGAAGGCGGCCTTCGCCCAGAGGCGCAAGACCCTCTCCAACGCCCTCGGCAACGGCCTCGGCGAGCTCCGGCCCATGGTGCTCCCGGCGCTCGAGCGCGCGGGTATAGATCCCCGCGCGAGAGGCGAGACTCTCTCCTGCGCCGACTTCGCCCGGCTCTCGGACTCGCTCTCGGAAATTTTAACTGAAAATTAACAAAAACGCCTAAAGAGAGTTCGGAAATAAGCTGATATTCTACTTGAACTGCGCGGAAAATGATGTTATACTTTCCACGGGTTGTATGATACGTCTGAATCGTGTCAAAACACTTGTTAGGTCAAATCTTCATATATATCTGAAAGGACGTTGAAGGATGAGCAAAAAGTACGTTTACCTGTTTTCCGAGGG
>CAUAHS010000285.1 GCA_958428885.1 uncultured Eubacteriales bacterium | reverse complement strand
GGGGTGGATTTGCAGCATCACCACGGTCCACCGCCACCGCAACGGCGCACACGAGTAAACGCAAGAAGGGGGAACCCCCGGCGAGGGTTCCCCCTTAGACCCCTTCCTGCGCTTTTTGGAGCAAAAGGGGGATTTCGCCCGCTGCGGCGGGCGACCAGGGACTCTGTCCCTGGACCCTGCCGCCTTTGAAAAGGCGGGCGAAACTTTCAGACTTTGGGCGGGAGGGAGGTTAGGACTTCCTCGAAGTAAGAGGGGAGTGGGGTGGTCAGGTGGACGGGCTGACCGGTGCGGGGGTGGATGAACTTCAGCTCCCTCGCGTGCAGGCACTGGCCCTCCAGACCGCGCTCGGGCTTTTTCAGATTTCCGTACACCATATCCCCCAGCAGCGGGTGGCCTATATACGCCATGTGCACCCGTATCTGATGCGTGCGTCCCGTCTCCAGCCGGCAGCGGATATGCGTGTAGCCGCGGTAGCGCGCGAGGACTTCCCAGTGCGTCACCGCCGGGCGTGAATTGCGCTCAGTCACCGCCATGCGCTTGCGGTCCACGGGGTGGCGGCCTATAGGTGCGTTCACCGTGCCGGAGTCCTCGCGGAACTCGCCCCGGGCCACCGCCTCGTATATCCGCGAGAGGCTCCGGTCCGAGAGCTGCGCCGACAGCGCCAGGTGGGAGAAGTCGTTTTTTGCCGCTATTATGAGGCCCGACGTGTCCTTGTCTATCCTGTGGACTATCCCCGGACGCCGCTCACCGCCCACACCCGAGAGGCTGTCCCCGCAGTGCCACAGCAGCGCGTTCACAAGCGTCCCGTCCGGGTGCCCCGGCGCCGGGTGCACCACCATCCCGCGCGGCTTGTTGACAACTATCACGTCGCTGTCCTCGTATACGATGTCCAGCGGGATGTCCTGCGGCTCGGGCTCCGGGAGCTCGGGCTCCGGCAGCTCCACCGTGTATGCCTCTCCGCACTCCGTGCGGCGGTTCTTTTTTACCGGCGTGCCGGAAAAGGTCACACGTCCCTCTTCAATCAGCCGCTGTGCCGCCGAACGCGTCAGCTCGGGCACAATGCGCGCGAGGAGAGCGTCGATACGCTCGCCGCTCTCCTCCGCAGTTATCTCTATAAATTCACTCATTTGTCCGAAAACTCCGCCAGAATGTCCTCAAGCGAGAACTCCATATCCCCGGACGAGGACTTCGGCGCCGCCTTTGGCGCGGGCTTTGCCGCCTGTGCCGGACGGGGCTGGGGCTCCGAGGCGGGTCTTGCCGCCTGGGAACGCGGCTTCTGGGCGGGACGGGGTTCCGCCGCCGTCTTGGTGGATGGAGTTTCCCACTCGGCGAAGGGATTTTTCGGGTCGATGGGCCTCGTCGGCTCCACGGGACGTGCCGGACGTGCGCCGCTCGGGCGGGGCGTGTACTCCTTCACGGGTATGCGCGTGCGCTCAGCCGGGCGGGCCTGCTCCCGAGGCTTTGCCGCCGTGTGCTGACGCGCGCGGGACTGGGGAGCGTGCTTGCTGTGGCTGCCGCCGCTGCGGCGCTTCGGAGCACGCTCCTCGGCCTCGTCTCCGTCGGCGTGCTCTTTCTCGCCGCCGAAGATGATGTACAGGCAGAACAGCACTCCGCAGCAGGATATGAACACATCCGCCACGTTGAAGATGGCGTTCAGCCGTGAATCGCCCAGGAATTCGAACTTGAACATGTCCACGACATAGCCGTAGGCCACGCGGTCTATGCAGTTGCCTATGGAGCCCGCGAGCACGCCGACGGCGGCCCAGCGGCCCAGCTTGCCGTGGATGAGGTCGCGCTTGAGCGCGTATATCACCACGACCGTGAACACGACCGCGATGACCACGAACACCCAGCGCCAGCTGCCTCCGCTCAGCAGGCCGAAGGCTGCGCCGGAGTTGTGGATGTTCACGAGCTTGATGACGCCCGGGATGAGCGCCTGCTCGCCGACATTGAGCTCAATGTTCAGCGATACCCAGTACTTCAGGGCCTGGTCGGCTATCAGCACGAGGACCACGGCTATTGCGTAAAACATAGCTTACCTCCTTAGGGAAGGCTCTGTCTGTATCTTGTGGAGAACTCAGCCGACGGCCTTGGCGCAGCGGGGGCAGAGCTCGGGGTGCTTTTCGTCGGAGCCGATGCCGGCGCTGTGGGTCCAGCAGCGGGGGCACTTGGGCAGGGTGCTGGCCTCGACCTTGATGGTCAGGCCCGGCACGGACTCGCCGGCCCAGCCCTCGATGGGCGCGTCGGAGACTTCGAGCTCGGAGACGATGCACAGCTGAGCGAGGTCCACGCCCTGGACGCTTGCCCAGGCAGCCTTGGCGTCCTCGCCGACGTGGATGGTGACCTTGGCGTCAAGCGGCTTGCCGACGATCTTCTCGGCGCGCGCGAGCTCGAGAGCCTTGTTCACGTCGTCGCGGATGCGCAGCAGGTTGGACCAGCGCAGCTCGGCCTCGGGGCTGAGCTTGAGGGCGGCGTCCGGCTTCGGCATGTCGTTGAGCATGACGTGGCGCTTGTCCTCCTTGTCGGAGTGCGGCATGTCCTGCCAGACCTCGTTGCTGGTGAAGGCCAGCAGGGGAGCCAGCAGACGCATCAGGTGGTCAAGGATGATATAGATCGC
>CAUAHS010000284.1 GCA_958428885.1 uncultured Eubacteriales bacterium | reverse complement strand
GCGAAACTTTCAAACGCTTGGGGTCAGGATTTATCTTTGGGCTTGAAGATGAGGGCCACCAGGAAGCCGAAGAAGATGGCGGCGGCGACGCCGGCGGCGGAGGCCTTTATGCCGCCCGTGAAGGCGCCGAGCACGCCGTCGGCGGCGACGGCCTCCCGCACGCCCTTCGCCAGCGTGTTGCCGAAGCCGGTCAGCGGCACACAGGCCCCCGCACCGGCCCAGTCGGCCAGCGGCTGGTACACACCCACCGCTCCGAGTATGACCCCGGCCACAACATAGCTGGTCAGTATCCGAGCCGGGGTGAGACGCGTCTTGTCTATGAGCAGCTGCCCGATGACGCAGAAGGCCCCGCCGACGAGGAAGGCCTTCAGGCAGGCTATGAAAAACTCCATCTCAGCACCTCACATTCTCAATGGCCACCGCGTGGCAGATGCCGGGGATGCTCTCGCCCTGCAGCGTGGTCGTGGGGCTCATCAGCGCACCCGTGGCGGCGAAGAGCACGCGTTTCCACACGCCTTCCCGCAGGCAGCGGAGTATGTGCCCCGCGAGCACGGAGGCCGAGCAGCCGCAGCCGGAGCCGCCCGCGTGCGTGTCCTGAGCCGCACTGTCGAAGATGAGCACACCGCAGTCGGTGTAAGCCGGGCCGAGGTCGATGCCCCTCATGCCCATGAGCTCGCGCGTGATGTCCCGCCCGATGAGGCCCAGGTCGCCGGTGATGACGGCGTCGTAATAGCCGGGTGAGCGGCCGGTATCCTTAAAATGTGCCGTGAGCGTGTCGCAGGCGGCGGGGGCCATGGCGGCGCCCATGTTGTTCGCGTCGGTGATCCCGGCGTCCACGATGCGCCCGGGTGTAACAAAGGTGACAAAAGGTCCCGGACCGGTGTCGCCTAGGATGAGCGCCCCCGCACCCGTCACCGTCCACTGGCTGGTGGGCGTCCGGACGCTGCCGTATTCAAGCGGAAATCGGAACTGCCGCTCCGCCGAGCAGAAATGTGAGCTCGTCAGCGCTGCAACTTTTTTTGCCCCGCAGCCGTCTATCAAAAGTGAAGCGAGCATGAGCGACTCGGCCATCGTCGAGCAGGCCCCATAGAGCCCGATATACGGCGCGGTGAGCCCCCTGAGCGCGTAGGCCGAGCCCGCGCACTGGTTTAGAAGGTCGCCGGAGAGGATGAAGTCCAGCTCCGACGGGGCTATCCCGGCCTTGTCGCAGGCGAGGTCGAAGCACTGCCTGAGCATGGCGCTCTCGGCCTTCTCCCAGCTCGCTTCCCCGAAATAGGGGTCCTGGCTTATATAGTCGAAGCTCCGCCGCAGCGGCCCCTCGCCCTCGCGCCGGCCCGCGACGGACGCCCCCTCGAGCAGCGAGGGCGGATTGTCCAGGGCCAGAGTCTGCGCGCCGATGCGCCTTGACAAAATTAACGCACTCCCTTTCAATAGCTTCAAACACACGGCTTAGCATCCCACGCGGCGGCAAAAAAATTCGCATTCCGCACAAATGTGATGACTTTTTTGACCGTCTTTGGTAAAATACCCTTGCCCGAACTGTCAAAGTCCGAGAGGAGGCGCTTTTCATGTCAGAACCGACGCTCGTCATACTCGCCGCGGGGCTCAGCACCCGCTACGGCAGCCCCAAACAGATAGAGCCCGTGGGCCCGGACGGCGAATTCATCATCGACTATTCTGTTTACGACGCCGTGCGCGCCGGCTTCAAGCGCGTGGTGTTTCTCATAGCTCCCGGCATGCTGGAGGACTTCGAGGCGGCGATAGGCCGCCGCGTGGCCGGGCATGTCGAGACCGCCTACGCCTTCCAGAGCCTGGACCGGCTGCTCCCGCCGGGCTATACCGTCCCGGAGGGCCGCAAGCGCCCCTGGGGCACCTCGCACGCCGTGCTCTGCTGCCGCGAGGTGGTGGACGGCCCCTTCGCCATGATAAATGCGGACGATTTCTACGGCCGAGGCGCATTCCAGCTCATTTATGACGCCCTGAAGGCGACAGACACCTCCGAGCGGCCCATGCGCTTTTCCATGGTCGGCTACGAGCTGGGCAAGACTGTCACGCCCAGCGGCAAGGTCTGCCGCGGCGTGTGCCGCACCAGCGGCGGAAAGCTCGAGAGCATCGAGGAGCGCACATACGTCGTGCGCACGCCGGAGGGCCCGGCGTACAGCCTCGACGGCGGCGAGACGCTCATCCCCCTGCCCGAGGACTGCACCGTGTCCATGAACTTCTGGGGCTTCACCCCGGCCATATTTGACGAGATCGAGCGCCGCTTCCCGGACTTCCTCGCGAGCGGCCTGAAGGAGAACCCCCAGGCCGAGATGCTCATCCCGAACCTGGTGGGCCGCCTGTTGAAAGAGGGGGCGTGCACCGTGGACGTCATGCGCAGCACGGACGTCTGGCACGGCATGACCTACAAGGAGGACAAACCCGGCGTCGTCGCCGCGATACGCGAGCTGACTGAGCATGGCGTGTACCCGCCCGCGCTGTGGAAATAAGCAAAGCGGAGCCCTTTGGCTCCGCTCAGTCTGTCGAAAAAGCCTCGCAGAGTTTCGCGGCCGCAGCCGCGAAATAGATTTCAATCATTTTCGGCGGCGGCGTGTACGTCGCCGAAAATACTTCTCGCGGAG
>CAUAHS010000283.1 GCA_958428885.1 uncultured Eubacteriales bacterium | reverse complement strand
GCTACACGGCCTACACCTCCGTCGACGGCGGCTCCACCTGGAGCTCCCAGGACGTCGCCATGGAGGACATCAGCCAGTACGACGCGGCCAAGAGCCTGGACTTCTACCTCGGCGCGGCGGAGAGCTTCACGCTCACCGGCGAGGAGGAGCTCGGCGGCGTCAAGGCCCTGCGCTATGACGGAGAGTTGACCGGCGACAAGCTCAATGAGGCCATGGCCCTCACCGGTGCGGACGACATGGTCGCCTCCACCTCCGGCGCCGAGGCCCCCAGCTTTTCCGGCAGCATGCCCATGACCATCTGGCTCGACAGCGAGAGCTATCTCCCGCTGCGCTACGACCTCGACATGGGCGAGATAATGACGAACTACATGAGCCAGGCCGTAGGCGAGACCGACGGCGTCACCGTCGACTCCGTCACCGCCACGGTCAGCATACGCCTCTCGAACTTCGACGGCATCAGTGAGCTCCCCGTCCCCGAGGGCGTCGCCTGAGCCCTCCCCCACCCCGGCAAGTAAACTCCTGCCTGCACTCCGGGCAGGAGTTTTTTGAACATCGCTCAACAGTTTTCAACAGGTTTATCATCATTTTCGGACTTTTCCACAGGGTTTTCCACCGCCCCGGAGCATGGCGGCGCTGTTGATGCTGATTCTGATGCTGGAGTTGACGTTGAGTTGGAGTTGACGTTGGGGTTGACGTTGGAGTTGTTATTGGCAGGCTCCGCATCCTCGGGGAAGCCCTCGCATGCGGCGGCATTCCAGCGCTTGAGGGCCCGCTGGCGGTTCTTCTCGCACTTGGCAAGGTAGCTGGCGCGGTCGGCGTCTATCCGTTGCGCGACAAAGGCCCAGAGCATGTTCAGGACGTCGGAATCGAACACAGGCACCGTCCCGTCCTCACCATAGGCCAGGATGGCGTCGAAGATCTCGCCCTTTTCCTCGTAAGTCAGCATGTCGAGGGCGGGTCTGAGGTCGAAATAGAGCAAAACACCGGGTGCATTCTTGGTCAAAGCGTATCAGCCTCCTTTGACCATCCAATATAGCGGCCTTCAAAATTTCCGCAAGTGCCCGGCGGGATGAAAGGAGAAAAAAATATGGCAAGACGGAGGAGCGGGAAAAGGCGCGGGAGCGTTGTCGGGACGCTGGTGTTTGCGGCGGCGCTGCTGGTCATGTGGGCGGCGTCCCGGCTGGGACTCGTCAGCTGGGGCGGCAGCGGTGAGGACAGGGTCGACCTCTCGGCCTCCCTGCCCGACGCGGGCATCTTTGTCTCGTACATAGACGTGGGCCAGGGCGACAGCGCCTTTGTCTCCTGCGGGGACGATACGCTGCTCATAGACGCCGGCGTCAGCTCCGAGGGCCAGACGGTGGTCGATTACCTCCGCTCCCTCGGCGTCACGGAGCTCGACTACGTGGTCTGCACCCACGCGCACGAGGACCACTGCGGCGGCCTGGACGACGTCATCGAGGCCTTCGACGTGGGCACGCTCTTTGCGCCCTACACGGAGTTCGACGCCTCCGGCGCCTTCACGCGCTTTGAGGACACGGCGGCGGACAAGGGGCTCTATGTCACGGTGCCCGAGCTCGGAGCCGAATTCACGCTGGGCGACGCTGTTTTCCAGTTCGTAGGACCCGTCTCCGACTGGGGCGACGACCTGAACGACTCCAGCCTCGTGCTGCGCCTCGAGTACGGGGAGACGGCCTTCCTCTTCACGGGCGACATCTCCGCCGGACCGCTTGCCGACTGCGCGCTCATCGGCGGCTTTGACCTCGGCTGCGATGTGCTCAAGCTGGGCCACCACGGCAGCTCGACCTCCACCGACGCCGAGGTGCTCGACCTCACGCACCCCTCCCTCGCCATCGCCTGCTGCGGCGAGGACAACAGCTACGGCCACCCGCACCAGGAGGTGGTCGACCTCCTCGCCCAGCGCGGCATAACCCTCCTGCGCACGGACACTGACGGCACAATAGAGCTCGTGAGCGACGGCAAGACCGTCTCCCGAGCCGCATAAAGGCAAAAAAATCACCGCCCCGGATTTGCTCCGGGGCGGTTTTGTTTTATTGCACAGAGAAATGCGAACATTTTTTCCGGGGGCGTGTACCTCGGAAAAAATACCTCTTGCGCGGCAAGTGTGCCCGCAGGGCGCGCGCAGACGTGCGGCAGCTCCCATCGGCTCTTGGCAGTGAAAGCCCGTGCCGGGCTTTCACGCCAGCACTTATCTCTTGGCCTTGTCGTAGGGGATGCCCTCGGCCTTGGGGGCACGGGAGCTCTTGGAGGTGAAGGCCAGGACGATGAGGGTGATGAGGTAGGGCAGCATGCGGTAGAAGTTGGCGCTGATGCCCAGCTGGGCGAGCAGGAACACGCCGTCGCCGTTGATGTCGATGCTCGTGTAGGCCGCAGCGATGCACTTGAAGAGGCCGAAGAGCAGCGCGCCTCCTGCGATGTTCAGCGGCTTCCAGTTGCCGAAGATCATGACCGCGAGGGCCAGGAAGCCGAAGCCCGCGACGTCGCCGTTGGAGGTGCAGTTCGCGGTGGTGAGCGCGTAGACAAAGCCGCCCATGCCGGCCAGGGCGCCGGAAATGGTGGTGCCCGCATAGCGCATCTTGTAGACGTTGATGCCCAGCGAGTCCG
>CAUAHS010000282.1 GCA_958428885.1 uncultured Eubacteriales bacterium | reverse complement strand
GCCCCTGCACCCTGCCGCCTTTGAAAAGGCGGGCGAAACTTTCAAACGCGCGCGTTGCGCGCGGGGTCAGCGATTTTGGTGGAGCCAATCGGAGGCTGCCAGGGGTGCGGTTTCGTTGCGAAGGCGGACGGTGGGGTAGGCGGAGAGGCGCTGGGGGTTCTCGCCGTAGCCGAGCTCTATGGTCACGGAGGGGATGTCCAGCGCCGAGGCGGCCCAGTCCTTATACCCGCCGCCGTCCAGCGTCTCCGTCTCCGAGAGCTCATACCCCGCCTCTGCGCCCAGCGCCAGGCCCAGACTGCATGAGGCCGAGTTCACGCTATCAGATGCGCCGGCATAGTCCGCGTAGATCAGACTTCCCGCCGTGTGATAGCTCAGCGTCGCATCCGGCATGACCGAGCGAGTATAGTCCGCTAGAGCGCGGCTTTCCGGCTGGTCCTCCGGTGCTGTGCCGCGGTAGTTCTCCGACGAGGGCGCGCTCCGGCTCTCAAGATCCTGCCAGCCCGCGTCAAAGTTCCGGTTCAGGTCCACCCCCGCCGCATTTGCTTTCCACTCCCGCGCGTACTCATACTCGCCCAGTTCCGTGTACCCGGACGCCAGGTCGGCCTCGTATATCGCCCGCTGCGCCTCGCCCAGCTGTCCCGTCCGGCTTATCTCCGCCCCGTCCGGGTTCACCATCGGGATAAAATGAAAGCGCACATCCTCCGGAGCCCCCGCCTCGAGCAGATACTCGAGCTGGCTCAGCACAAGATATGCGCTCATGCCCTCCCGGCCATGGATGCAGCCCTGGATCAGCACGTCATATTCAGCATCAGCGCCGCCTACGACCGCACACAGCAGCTCCCGGCCCTCCACGCTCCGGCCTATCGACGAGAGCGTGACTTCATCCGGGTACTCCGCCGCCAGCCTCTCCAGTCCGGACTGCACGTCGGCATAGCCGAATTCCGCCGCGGGCACGGCGGAATCCAGCTTCGGCACTATATAGGTCGAGAGCACGTACCCCCGCTGCCCACCGTACTCGACCAGCGCAAACGCCCCGTCAAAGCCCGCCAGCGTCATCTCTCCGCCGCGCGGAATGGTGCCCAGAGCCTCCGCCTCCACGTCCGGCCCGGATCGCAGGGTTATGTACTCCTCGCAGTCGGCGATGAACGCCTCGCCAGCGCCCGCCGTGGATGCCGCAGCGAGCCCGGACGCCGCTCCGGACTTCGGCTCTATGTAAGAGGCCAGCACATACCCGCGCTGCCCCGCGTACTCTACATACGCAAAGTCGCCGTCATAGGAGATGAGCGTCATCTCCCCGCCCTTCGGGATGGTCGTTATAGCTCCGGCGTTCACGTCCGGCCGCTCGCGGAGAGTTATGAACTCCTCGCAGTCCGCAACGTAGATCTCACCGTCCGTACCCCCGGCCTCGTCCGAGCCGCCGGAGACTGGCGCACTGACTGCCGTAAGGCTCCAGAGCTGAGCCACCTGCGGCGCAAGCGCGTCGTAGCTCCAGGTCCGCTCGCTGCGCTCGATGCTGTTCGGGTCATAGACCTTGAAGCCGAGGAAGTTGTGGCCGTAGATGACGATGAAGTGGCCGCTGGTGGTGAAGTCGCCGGGCAGCATCGAGGCTATGATCACCTCACCGCGGTCGAGGCGCTCTGCCAGCTCCGTCCGCCCGGCGGAGATCATCTCACCGCGCAGTCCGAACTCCGCCGCTCCGTCCGAGAACAGCGACCAGGCCGTCCCGGCGCCATCCACGTAGTGTCCGGAGGCCTCGGCACGGTCGGCGACGTAGGCGGGGGTGTAGTCCGTGTTGCCGGTCAGGCCGATGGCGGCCATGGAGAGGCAGGTCGGCCCGCAGCCGGTGAAGCCCATGACCGAGCTGCCGTAGGCGTGGTAGCACCAGCGGTAGTCGTATTGCAGCAGGTACGGCACCTCGCCCGGCTCGACGTCGATCTCGGCGCCCAGACCCGAGCTGTTCGGCTCGCAGAAGGCCGAGAGCAGGGCAAAGGGCGTCTTTTCCGGGCCCTGCAGCGCGGTCTTGACCGCCTCCTCGGAGTAAATCTCGACGTGCTCGGCAATGAACTCCAGCTCGTCGGCCCAGTCGGGGTTCTCCTTTGCGCAGCGCCGGAGCTCCTCGGCCTCCCCGGCGCCGCAGTCGCCGACGTACATGTCGTCGCTTATCTGTGCGGCGAGACGATTGAGGTCGTAATCGAACTTGGTGTCGGTATTCTTGAGCGAGACCTTGACGGGCATGTGCAGCGCGGAAAAGCCGTCGGTCAGCCGGTAAGCTGCGACTGCGGCGAGCACGAGGACGATGAGGACCAGCAGCGTCTTCCAGCGCCGCCGTCTGCGTCTCCTGCGCCTGCGTCTCCGCCGTGGCGCGGGCTCGTCCATGTATTCAACCTCGCGAAACGAATCCATTGCGATCCTCCGTATTATTTCTATTAGTACAGAGTATAAAACCGCCCCGGAAGTTTGTCAAGCACCGCGGTGGTTGGGTAAAAATTGCTTGCGCGCAACGCGCGGGCGCAAAAAATGCCCCGTCCGAAAGGACGGGGCACAGTCTCTCAAAAAAGCCTCGCAGAGTTTCGCGGCCGCAGCCGCGAAATAAATTCCAATCATTTTCGGCGGCGGCGTGTACGTCGCCGAAAATACTTCTCGCGGAGCGGA
>CAUAHS010000281.1 GCA_958428885.1 uncultured Eubacteriales bacterium | reverse complement strand
AGAGCAGCGGCGCTTAAACCGGCTCTACGACGCCTACACCGCCAAGCACGGCCTCATTTCGAGCCGTGAGAACAAGCGCGCGTTCTCGGACGACAGCTCGTATTACCTCCTTTGCTCGCTCGAAATACTTGACGAGGACGGGAAACTTGAGCGCAAAGCAGATATGTTTACGCGCCGCACCATCCAGCCACACCGGCCGGTGGAGCAAACCGAGACGGCGGCGGAGGCGCTGGCCGTCTCGCTCAATGAGCTGGGCCGCGTGGACATGGAGTATATGTCCCGGCTTTGCGGCAAGAGTGAAACCGAGATCGCCGCGGAGCTTTCCGGCGTCATCTTCCGCGTCCCAGGCGAGGAGCGTTACGCCACTGCCGACGAATATCTCTCCGGCAACGTGCGGGAAAAGCTCCGCGAGGCAGAGGCAGCGGCAAAAGCCGACCCGTCCTTTAATGTTAATGTAGAGGCACTGCGCGCCGCGCAGCCGCGGGAGCTGACCGCGAGCGAGATCGACATGCGCCTAGGCGCTACCTGGATAGAGCCGCGCTACATTGAGCAGTTCATGGTCGAGACCTTTCAGCCCACATACTGGGCCTCGCGGAGCATGGACGTGAGCTACTCGCCATACACCTCTGAGTGGCACATAGACGGCAAGAGCGCCGTCGGCGCGAACGATGTGAACGCCTGCTCCACCTACGGCACATCGCGCATCAACGCCTACAAGATTCTCGAAAACACCCTGAACCTCCGCGACGTGCGCATCTACGACAAGATCGAGGACGCGGACGGCACCGAGCGCCGGGTCCTCAACGTCAAGGAGACCACCCTCGCCCAGCAGAAGCAGCAGGTCATCAAGGACGCCTTCCGCGACTGGCTGTGGAAAGACCCGAAGCGCCGCGAGACGCTCGTCGCCAGGTACAACGAGCTGTTCAACTCGACGCGCCCGCGTGAGTACGACGGCTCCCACCTCACCTTCCCGGGCATGAACCCGGAGATAGAGCTGCGCGAGCACCAGCGCAGCGCCATAGCCCGCATCCTCTACGGCGGCAACAGCCTGCTCGCGCACGAGGTCGGAGCCGGGAAAACCTTCACGATGGCCGCGGCAGCTATGGAGGCAAAGCGCCTCGGCCTGTGCCGCAAGCCTATGTTTGCGGTCCCAAATCACCTCACAGAGCAGTGGGCAAGTGAATTTCTGCGGCTGTACCCATCCGCGAATGTGCTCGTGGCCACGAAGAAGGACTTTGAACCCGCTAACCGGAAGAAGTTCTGCGCCCGCATCGCCACCGGCGACTACGACGCAGTAATCATCGGCCACTCGCAATTCGAGCGCATACCCGTTTCACAGGAGCGCCAGGAGCGTTTACTGCGGAGCGAGATAGAGGACATAACCGAGGGCATAAACCAGCTCAAACGCAGCAGCGGCGAGCGCTTTTCGATCAAGTCGATGGAAAAGACGAAGAAGTCCCTTGAGGCGAAGCTCAAGAAGCTGCTGGACAGCCCCAAGGACGACGTCGTCACCTTCGAGGAGCTGGGTGTTGACCGCCTGTTCGTGGACGAGGCACATTCGCACAAGAACCTCTACTACCACACGAAGATGCAGAACGTCGCGGGCCTTTCGAGCGCCGAGGCGCAGAAGTCCTCGGATATCTATATGAAGTGCCGCTACATGGACGAGCTGACCGGCAGCCGCGGTGTCGTTTTTGCGACAGGTACACCCGTCTCGAACAGCATGACGGAGCTCTACACGATGCAGCGCTATCTTCAGCACGACACGCTGGAGCGCCTCGGCCTCGGCCACTTCGACTCGTGGGCGGCTAACTTTGGCGAGACCGTCACCGCGCTTGAGCTTGCGCCTGAAGGCACAGGCTACCGGGCGCGGACGAGGTTTTCCAAGTTCTTTAACCTGCCGGAGCTGATGAACCTGTTCCGCGAGGTCGCGGACATCAAGACTGCCGACCAGCTAATGCTGCCCACGCCCGAGGTCGTATACCACAACGAGGTCTCGCAGCCGACGGAGATACAAAAGAAGCTCGTTCAGGAGCTATCCGAGCGCGCAACGAAAGTCCACGCAAGGATGGTGGACCCCAGCGAGGACAACATGCTTGCCATCACAAACGACGGGCGCAAGCTCGGCCTCGACCAGCGCGTGGTGAATCCCCTGCTCCCTGACGCGGACGGCACAAAGGTCAACCGCTGTGTGGACAACGTGTTCCGCATCTGGCAGGACGGGGCGGACAAGAAGCTGACGCAGCTCATATTCTGCGACCTGTCCACGCCCGGCAAGGGCTTCAACATCTACGACGACATAAAAACGAAGCTGATCTCTCGTGGCGTCCCGGAGAGCGAGATAGCCTTCATCCACACGGCGGACACGGAGGCTAAGAAGAAGGAGTTGTTCGCCAAAGTGCGCTCCGGCAATGTGCGTGTGCTGATTGGCTCCACGGCCAAGATGGGCGCGGGTACGAACGTGCAGGACAGGCTCGTCGCTCTCCACGACCTGGATGCCCCATGGCGTCCCGGCGACCTCGAACAGCGCAAGGGCCGCATCGCGCGTCAAGGCAATATGAATGAGACCGTCCATGTGTACAGGTATGTCACCGAGCAGACATTTGACTCGTACATATGGCAGACCTTAGAGAACAAGCAGAGGTTCATCTCCCAG
>CAUAHS010000280.1 GCA_958428885.1 uncultured Eubacteriales bacterium | reverse complement strand
GCGATGCCCACGCGCTGGCGGTAGCCCTTGGAGAGGTTGCGCATGAGCCGGTTCGCCACGTCGTCGGTGTGCGTCTCAGCAAGCACCCTGCGCACGCTGCGCTTGAGCTCGTCTCCGGCCAGGCCCTTCGCCCGGGCTACGAAGTCCAGGTACTCCGCCGGCGTGCTGTCCATGTAGAGCGGCGGCAGCTCCGGGAGATAGCCCAGGCGGCGCTTGGCCTCGCGCTCGACCTTAAAGATGTCATAGCCGCCTATGCTCACCGTGCCGCTTGTCGCGGCCAGGCAGCCGGTCATGATGTTCATCGTCGTGGTCTTGCCCGCCCCGTTCGGGCCGAGCAGACCGTACACTCCGCCGTCCGGCACGGTGAAGGACAGATCCTCAACCGCCGTGTGCGCGGCGTAGCGCTTTGTGAGATGCGATACCTCTATCACAAATACCCACCCTTCCTTGTCTTGGCCTCAGTGCGGCCTGGAAAAAAGGATATATGCCATAGTTAACGCGCAGCTAAAAATTCCCGTGAACTGGTTGTAAAATCTGTTTTGACCCGGCCTGCCGCAATGGTTAATAATTTCTTAACTTTTTTCTAACCGGTTGATAACATATTCAAAACGTGCTAAGCTTTACAGGCCGGCAGGATTTGTCGGATAAGCACGAGATCAGGGAGGGTATTTGGCCGCTGCTTGCGGCTCGCGCATAGACCATGAAGAAGTTGGACACCTCGTTTATAACCGCCGCGGCCGGGATGCTCTGCGCCGCAGCATTCTGCGCCCTCGCGGCCTCGGGTGAGACGGCGTTTGCCGACGCGGCCGTCACCGCCGCCGCGATGGCGGTATTCTATGGCCTGTACCGTTTGGCAAAGCGCTTCTGCCCGGCGCTCGACTGGCTGGGTCAGGCGCTGTTCTGCGGCGTCGGCTTTTACGTAGCGGCTCAGCTGCTTTCGCTGGGCGAGTTCTCGTGGCAGAGCACGGCCGACGGTCCGCTGCACGAGCTGGGCGCGGCCTGGATAGCGCTTGTTTTCGCCGTACTGTACGCCATAGGCAGGGCGCGCTTCGCCGTCATAGGCACAGCGCTGGTCGTCACCGTCTTCGGCGTCGCCAACTATGCGCTGACGCAGTTTCGCGGCCGGCCGTTCCTGCTGATAGACCTGAGCAGCATCGGCACCGCGCTTAACGTCTCCGGCAGCTACGAGCTTGAATTCGAGCCGGTGTTCATACTCGGCCTCATATACACCGCGGCGCTGACGGTTTTCGCCTGGCGGCTGTTCCCCGGCGGAGCCAAGGTGGGGATCGCGTCGCAGGTCCTGCGGCGCGCACTGCCCCTGGCAGGGGCAGCGGTTTTCGTCTACTGCTGCTTCTACGGCGGACTGATGTACCGCAACGGCATATACATGAACTGGAACGACAACGAGTTCCGCTCCAGCTCCGTCATGTACTTCTTCGCCACGGCCAGCACCCTTGACATAGAGGAGCCGGAGGGCTACAGCGAGGAGACGCTCGACGGCATCGTCCTGCACCTGATGGAGAACGCGGATGAGCACGCATACTACGCCTCGACCGGCGACGGTGAAGACCCGGACATCATCGTAGTTATGAGCGAGAGCTTCTCCGATACGCGGGAGCTGGGCGAGTTCGAGACTGACAACGCCTTCTTCTCGTACTTTGACGAGCTGGAGAACGAGACCATACACGGCCACGTCTACTCCTCCGTCATCGGCGGCAACACGGCCAACAGCGAGTACGAGATGCTCACCGGTGACAGCTGCGCCTTCCTGCCCACCGGCTCGGTGGCGTATCAGACGTATATCAACTACCCCGTCGGCACGCTGGTCAGTACGCTGAAAGACCAGGGCTACAGCGCGTCCTTGCTCCACCCGCACTGGTCCACCGGCTGGAACCGCATACAGGTCTACGGCCTGTTCGGCTTTGACCGCACGCTCTGGCGGGAGAGCTACAGAGCCGTGGACACCCTGCGCGGCTACACCACCGACGAGTGGAACTACGAAAAGCTGATAGAGCTTTACGAGGAGGAGCGCGCGGCTCAGGCCGACGACGAGGGCGTGTTCATCTTCAACATTACCATGCAGAACCACGGCGGCTACGGGTACAACAGCTTCAGAGAGACCGTCCACATCTCGGGACACGAGGGCGAATTCCCCCTGACCGAGCAGTACCTCTCGCTGATAAGGCTCACCGACGAGGACACCCGCGCCCTGATAGACTACTTCCGCAACGTCGACCGCGAGGTGATAATCCTCTTTTTCGGCGACCACCAGCCGAACCTCGAAAAGGAGTTCTACGACCTGGTCTATGGCCACGACACTACCTCCCTGCCGCTGAGCGAGTTCCAGCGCAAATACATCACGCCCTTCTACATCTGGTCGAACAAGGGCCTCGAGGCGCGCGACGAGGGTTACACCTCCATCAACTACCTCAGCCAGCTGCTGCTGGAGGAGGCCGGGCTTGAAAACACGCCCTACGGCTACTTCCTCTCCGACCTGCAGGAGGAGTGGCCGGTCATCAACGCCAACGGCGCCATGGACGCCGACGGCGAATGGCACTACCTCACCGACGAGGAGTTCACCGGCGACGAGGGCATCGCCACCTACCGCATATTGCAGTACAACCGCCTCTTTGACCCCTCGGGCTACCGCGAGGAGCT
>CAUAHS010000279.1 GCA_958428885.1 uncultured Eubacteriales bacterium | reverse complement strand
CGCTGGACGCCCCGCACCCGGCCATCCTGAACGCCATCTACAACGCCACCGGCGCCCGCGTCACCCGCGTGCCGGCTCTGCCTCAGGTGGTCCTCGAGGCACTGGCGAAGGTCAAGTGAGCAAGACCCTTTTATAACTAAAAAATTCATGGTAAAATGGGGGAGGCGGAAGCCTTCCCCATTTTGTCACGATCGGAGGGTCCATCATGAGACGCATCATGCCGCTTCTGCTCGTGCTGCTGCTCCTGGCGGGCTGTTCCGCTGAGAGGGCCGAACCGCTTGCCTCCGTTCCGGCTCCGACAGCCGAGCCCGTGCCGGTCGAGACGCTCACGCCTGTACTTGAGCCCACCCCGGAGCCGACGCCCGTGCCGAGCTACGACCCCACATACTGGGACGACCCCATCGCCGGCCCAACCGAGGGCGGCTATGAGTTCCGCAGTGAGGAGCTGGGTCTCTCCTTCACCGTGCCGGCGGAGATCTCGGAAAGGGTCGGCGTGGTATACGGCATCAACTATTTCAACCCCCAGGGTCCGAGCCTCACGCTCTACTACTACCCCGAGGACGGCAGCATGCCGCACTTTTTGAGCTCGATCGTCGTGGTCTCGCCTCGCAGCTCCTTTTTCGACCGGGACAACTGGTATCAGGATTCAATGATCGGCAAGAGCATAGTCGCCGTGAGCGAGACCGGTCTTTTCTTCACCCAGGGCCAGATAGGCGGTGTTGACATCTCGACGGACGACCCGGACTGGGACGACTATACGGAGACCTCCGCCCTGCTGAGCCGAGCGCTGGAGGAGAGTTTTAAAACGGACAAGCCCTCCTGCCTGCCGGAGCTCAGTGCCGGCTCGGTGCTGGAGACCGCCATCGCCCTCGAGGACCGCGGCGGTGCGTCCATGTCCCGGGCGGAGTTTGCGCAGCTCGCCTTCGACATGCTCGAGGCTGAGAACAAGGGTGAGGACTACTCTTTGAATTATTCCGACGTGGCCACCGATGACGAGGCCGCTCATGCCATAGCGTACCTTGCAAGCTACGGGCTGGTCTCCGGCTGCACCGGGGACGAATTCCGGCCCGACGAGGCCGTAACTAGGGCGGAGTTTGCAGAACTTACGCAGAAGCTGCTCTTTGAGTCCTGGCCGGAGTGGTACGGCGACCCCCTCGGTTCCCCGGATGTGGACGACAGCCACCCTGCGTACAGCTATCTCAACTACGCCTGGAAAAACGGCTGGCTGACGACGGACTCGGAGGGCAATTTCCGCCCCGACGCACCCATCACGGACGCCGAAGCCGCCTGGGCACTGCGTGCGGTACTGATGCAGAAACTCCGCGGTGGGGAGATACTGCCAGACCCGGGCTTCGAGGTCACGAGTTACTGGCTCTCTGAGGACTTCGGCGAGGGCGGCAAGGCGCTTGTCCTCTGCGGCGAAGGCGGGGTCTTCCGCGCCTATGTCTGCCTCGAACACACCGAGGACTGCGTGAGAACGATGCCCTCCACCCTCGGCTCGGGCTTCGAGCCGGAGGGCGACAGCGCACGGCTTGACCTGGGCTATATCAGCCTGGAGCTCACGCGCGCAACGTGGAGTGAGACCGTCAACGCTCTGCGGGACCTGCCCTGCCTCCCCGGCGAGGTGAAACTGCCCATCGCTTCCGAAACCAGCCGGGAGGACGCGTTGCGCGTTCTCGGCCAGCCGCTCGGCATAAGCGAGCAGAGCGGCCTCGAGCGCTGGGACTACGGCACGACGGTGTTCAAATTTGAATCCCTGGACGACACGCTCAGGCTCCTGTCCATAGACAGCGGTGACGCGCGCTTTGCTCCGAGCTTGCGCGGGGTATACCTCGGCGACCCGTATTCGGACCTCAGGGGCATGACCCCCGGTGACCACAAAGCGCAGGAGGGCGTCTGGTACCAATACGGCGGCAAGGACGGCGCAAGGGAGGAGATAAGCCTCGGCGAAGGGTCCGGGCGGTACATCCTCATCGCGGACGAGGGCTGGTCGCTGTGCTTTTACATCGACGACGCAGATATGTACACCATCACCCGTATAGTCTACGAAGCGCGCTGATAAGGAGGGCGGCACATGGACTTTACCGAACGTTCGACAAGGGTATACCGTACGAAGCAGCTCTACACGAAGGAGGAGCTGGCCGAGCGCGAATCGCTCTGCGTGCATGAACAGCCAGCCTTCTGCGCTGCGGCCTGTCCGCTCCGGCTCGACGCGCGGGAGCTGGCCTCTCTGGCTGCAAAAGGCGACCTCACCGGCGCCCGGGCCATGCTCGAGCGGGCGACCCCCTTCCCCGGCATCCTCGCTGCGGGCTGTGAAGCCCCTTGCCGGGCTGCCTGCAGGCTGAGCGAGGTCCCGGGCTGCGAAGCCGTGAACATCCCCGCCATCGAGCGAGCCGCCATGCGTCACGGCGCTGCGAGGACGGGCAAGGGTATGCTAAAATTCAAAAAGAAAAAGACTGCCGCCGTGTTCGGCGCCGAGCTCTTCACGCTCATCGTCGCGGGAGAACTCGCCGGGAAAAGCTATCCGACGAAATTCTTCGTCTCGGAGGCGAACGCGGCGGAGATCGTCGAAAACTGTGCGCCGTTTCTGAGCCCCCAGGACGTCGCCGCCGAGGCAAAACGCCTCGAGGCCATGGACATGGAGCTCGTATACCGCTCGGCTT
>CAUAHS010000278.1 GCA_958428885.1 uncultured Eubacteriales bacterium | reverse complement strand
CACCGTTTCTTTGGGCAAGGACCAAAGAAATGGGGTCGAAAAGGCACTCCGGGGTAGAAATCTCGAGAAACATAAAGGCGCACACGAGCAAGGTGCAAAAAAAGGGGGAAACCCCTTGATAGGGTTTCCCCCCTTGGACCCCCTTCCTGATCTTCAATAAGCAAGAAGGGGGGTTCCGCCCGCTGCGGCGGGCGGCCAGGGGCGCCGCCCCTGGACCCTGCCGCCTTTGAAAAGGCGGGCGAAACTTTCAGACGCGCGCTTTGCGCGCAAAGCGAGTCAGCTGAGTTCGAACATGCCGTTATACAGCTTATAATAGAGGCCCTTCTGCGCTAGGAGGTCGTCGTGGTCGCCGCGCTCGACTATCTCGCCGTGCTCCAGGACCATGATGGCGTTGGCGTTGCGCACGGTGGAGAGCCGGTGGGCGATGACGAACACGGTGCGCCCCTCCATCAGCCGGTCCATGCCCTTTTCTATCAGCGCCTCGGTACGGGTGTCGACGCTGCTCGTGGCCTCGTCGAGAATGAGCACCGGCGGGTCGGCAACGGCAGCGCGGGCGATGGCAAGCAGCTGGCGCTGACCCTGCGAGAGATTCGCCCCGTCCGAGGTCACCATCGTGTCGTAGCCCTTCGGCAGGCGGCGGATGAAGGAGTCCGCGTTCGCTATCTTGGCGGCCGCCTCGATCTCCTCCTGCGTCGCGTCCAGCTTGCCGAAGCGGATGTTGTCCGCGATGGTCCCCGTGAAGAGGTGCGTGTCCTGCAGCACCATGCCCAGCGAGCGGCGGAGCGACTCCTTCTTGATGTCCCGCACGTCGATGCCGTCGTAGACCACCCGGCCGCCCTGCACGTCGTAAAAGCGGTTGATGAGGTTGGTTATCGTCGTCTTGCCCGCACCGGTGGATCCTACAAAGGCTATCTTCTGCCCCGGCTTGGCGTAGAGGCTTATGCCGTGCAGCACGGGGTGCCCCGGCTCGTAGCCGAAGTCCACGCTCTCAAAGCGCACGTCGCCGCGCAGGGGAGTGAGCGTGCCGTCTGGAGCGCGCCAGGCCCAGCGCCCGGTCTTTTTCCCGCTCTCCCGGAGCGTGCCGTCGGCCATGAGCTCGACGTTCACCAGCACCGTGCCGCCCTCGTCCGTCTCCGGCTTCTCGTCCATGACCTCGAACACGCGCTCAGCGCCCGCAAGGGCCGCAAGCAGGAAGTTCGACTGCTGCGTGAACTGGTTTATCGGCGCCGCCGCCTGGCGGACGAACACCAGGTAGCTTGCGAGGCTGCCTGCGTCCATCGCCCCGCGCAAGGCCATGATGCCGCCGAGCACGGCGACTATGGCGTAGTTCACGTACGAGATGCTCACCACCGCGGGGATCATCGTCGCGGCGTAGCTCTGCGCCCCTGTGCCCGCCTTCTGGAGAGCGCGGTTCTTGGCGACGAAGGCCTCGATGCTCGCGTCCTCGTGGTTGAACACCTTGACGACCTTCTGGCCGTTGACCATTTCCTCGATGTAGCCGTCCAGCTCGCCGAGGCAGACCTGCTGCTTGTTGTAATACGCCTTGCTGCGCCGGCCGCTGTATCGGATGTACAGGAACATGGCCGCATAGCAGACGGCGACGATCAGCGAGAGCTTCCAGTTGAGCACGAAGAGCATGATGAGCGTGCCGGTCATCTGGATGAAGCTCTGTATGACCATGGCGAAGCTGTTGTTGAGCGCGTCGGCTATGGTGTCCACGTCGTTGGTGAAGTAGCTCATGACGTCGCCGCGGTTGCGGCCGTCGAACCAGACGAGGGGCAGGTCCTGCAAGTGCGCAAAGAGGTCGCGGCGGATGTCGTACAGCGCCTTCTGCGCCACGGAGACCATGCACTGGGTGTAGCCCAGGGCGCAGAGCACGCCGACGCCGTAGACGCAGGCCGTGAGCACCACGCCGGAGACAAACTCCTGCCAGGTGCCGCCGTCGAGGCTGTTCACGACGGGGCGTATCATGTACGTGCCCGCGAGGTTCGCCACGGCGCTGACCGTGACGAGCAGCGCCACGGCAAAGAGCAGCAGCTTGTAGTGCCCCATGTAGGCGAGCAGCCGCTTCACCGTATAGCCGAGCCGCTTGGGCTTCTTACTGCTGAGCTGCCTGGCCATCGGCCTCACCTCCCTTCATCTGCGAGGCGTAGATCTCCTGGTATATCGGGTCGGACGCGAGCAGTTCGGCGTGGGTGCCGACGGCGTGGATGCGCCCGTCCTCGAGTATGACTATCTTGTCGGTGTTCATCACGGAGCTTATGCGCTGGGCGATGACTATCTTCGTCACGCCCCGGAGCGCGGCGAGGGCGGAGCGTATCTTCGCCTCCGTGGCCGTGTCCACGGCGCTGGTGGAGTCGTCGAATATGAGCACCCTCGGGTTTTTGAGCAGCGCGCGGGCGATGCAGAGGCGCTGCTTCTGCCCGCCGGAGACGTTGACGCCGCCCTGACCGAGGTCGGTGTCGAGCCCCTTCGGCATCCGCTCTATGAACTCGTCGGCGCAGGCGGCACGGCAGGCGGCCATGAGCGTCTCGTCGTCCGCATCCGGGTCGCCCCAGCGCAGGTTGTCGCGTATCGTGCCGGAGAAGAGGACGTTCTTTTGCAGCACCATCGCCACGGCGTCACGCAGAGCGGCGAGGTCGTACTCCCGCACGTCCCGTCCGCCGACGCGCACC
>CAUAHS010000277.1 GCA_958428885.1 uncultured Eubacteriales bacterium | reverse complement strand
TCATGCGCGACGGCTTCATCCAGCAGATCGGCACCCCGCAGGAGGTCTTCAACCACCCGTCCAACCTCTTCGTCGCGGGCTTCATCGGAACGCCGCAGATGAACTTCTTCGACGCCGAGCTCAAAAAGACCGGCGACAAGTACTCCATCGACCTCTACGGCACCGAGTTCCCCATCTCCGAGGAGAAGCAGGCAAGCCTGAAGGCTCACGGCGCCGAGGCCGGCCCCATAGTCCTCGGCGTGCGTCCCGAGCACATAATGCTCTGCGACGGCAGCGTGCCCCACTTCGTCCGCGCCACTGTGGACGTCTCCGAGATGATGGGCTCCTCCATCCACCTGCACGTCAACGCCAACGGCAAGGACGTCGTCCTCGTCATCTCCACCGTCGACCTGCCTGAGGATCACAAGCTCGGCTACCGCTACGGCGAGTCCGTCGACTTCACCTTCAGTGACAGTGTTATCCATGTCTTTGACCGCGAGAGCGGCAAGGCGCTCACCTGAGAACAGGCAAAAGCTACAAAATTTCATATGCAGCTCCGTCGATTTGTCGGAGCAAATCTCAAAAAAGCGGGCATATGCCCGCTTTTTTTCATTTTGAATTATTCACTTTCACCAAGAAACAGGCGGAAAATGGCAAAAAACGACCTGATTTCGCTATAATTCAAGATTCTTTCACTGTGAGCGAGAGAAAAGGCACTTGTGGATTATTATAATGAGTGTGAAATTTGTATAAAATTATACAATCCGGAGGTCTGTATGACCAGTCGGCAGTGAATATGCAGACTTTCAGCTTGGTTTCAGGGGTAGGCAGATGCGCGAAGAGTTCCGTGAAAAATTCAGAGTACTTGGGCTCAAGATAGCGTATTACAGGAAACTGCGCGGGCTCACTCAGGAGCAGCTCGCGGAGGCGATCGGCAGAAGTGTGAGCTTCGTAAGCCAGATTGAGGCAAACAACGCCGCGGACGTCAAGGGCGTCTCGCTGGAGACGCTGTTCCTCATTTCGGAAAAGCTCGACGTGCCGGTGTCGCGGCTGTTTGAGGACTGAGAATGGTCACGCGCAAGTACATAAAGGACTACAAGTTCTCTGAAAGCGTTACGGCACGGGGCGGCATACGCACCGAGGCCGTGTATGTGGGCAAGTATTATCGGTTTGAGGATGCCGCCGGGGCGATGAAGAGTGCGAGGCTCTTGCTCCCCGGCTGTTTGGCGGCGTGGCTGCTCTTTATCGCGGCTCTGCTGCCCAAAAGCGGAGCGTCCCGGCTCATGTGGGTCATATTGCCCTTTGCCTTTTCAGCGCTGCCTCTGGGCTATATGACGGATTCCGCCGTGTACCTCTGGCGGAGGAGGGGAGCCGGACGACTCATCCGCTCCGAGACGGACAAGATAGCCAAGCGGCTGCCGGTCTGCGCCTTCTGGGTGCTGACGCTCGCGGGCGTGGCGGTCATAGCGCTCGCGGTCACGGCGATAGCCGCGCCGGAAAAAGTCAATGTTTACGACCTCGTCTTCGGGCCCTGTGCCGCGCTGATAGCGGCCCTGGGCGGCGCCGGTTTCGCCCGGCGTGAGACTCTCCGCTGCGCCGAGTGCGCCGCTGAGGACTGATTCAGTTTATTATGCGCCAAGTGCGCTTAATAAAGAGACCCAAAACAAGGAGGAAAAAGTGAAAATGAGCAAAAACCTGAAGAGATTCCTCGCTCTTGCCCTCGCTCTCGCGATGGTGTTCGCCCTTGCCGCCTGCGGCCAGGAGACCCCGACCACCAGCGAGACCCCGGACGAGAGCGCCGCGCCCAGCGAGAGCGCGGACGGGAGCTACGCCCTCAGCTATGAGGCCATAGTCCCCGGCGACGGCGTGGGCAACCACCCCGCCTACGGCATCCTGACCAACGCCAAGGAAGCCCTCGCCACCATCGGCATCGATCTGCAGATCAACGACCCCTCCGACTCCAACGTCCTCTGGACCGCCATCGAGTCAAACCCCGTCTCTGCTGAGATCTGGTGCGCTGCCTGGCAGGCCACTGCCGACCCCGACATGTATCAGGTCTACCACAGCTCCAACGCTGTCGGCGCGGGCGGCACCAACTCCAACGCCTACATGATCTGCGACCCCACGCTCGACGAGCTCATAGTTGAGGCTCGTACCAGCTCCGACCAGGCTTTCCGCAAGGCCACCTACAAGGACTGCCTCGACATCATCCTTGACTGGGCCGTTGAGGTGCCCGTCTATCAGCGCCAGAACGCCTTTGTCATGAGCACCGAGCGTGTCAACATAGACACCGTCACCCCCGACATCACCACCTTCTGGGACTGGATGAACGACATCGAGCTTCTCGAGACCACCGGCGCTGATCAGCTGGTCGTCGGCTACGACTACTTCTCCTCCAAGTTCAGCCCCTTCTTTGCCAAGACCGCCTATGACGAGGACGTCTACGTCATGGTCAGCCTCGGCCTCTTCGGCCTTGACCGCGAGGGCAACCCCGTCCTCAACGGCATCGAGGGCGAGACCCGCAACTACAACGGCACCGACTACACCTATGACGGCATCGCCGACATCGAGGTCGTGCAGAACGAGGACGGCACCGTCGACTACAACATCAACATGCGCGACGACATCGTCTTCTCCGACGGCACCCCGATGACCATCGACGACGTCATCTTCAGCATGTACGTCCTCAGCGACCCCACCTAT
>CAUAHS010000276.1 GCA_958428885.1 uncultured Eubacteriales bacterium | reverse complement strand
ATAACCACCAGCAAGCACTTTTACGACGTCACCGCGCACCGCTACGTCGAGGAGAACTGCCTCGACCTCGGCATGCGCGTCATACGCGGGCTCTCCGCCGACATGGAGGACCTCACCACCGAGCGAGGCAGGGAGGAGGCGCGCGATTTCTTCGACCAGCTCATGTTCTCCTGCGAGCACGGGCCCTTCGTCACGCCCTGCCCCAAAGCGCCGGCGCACGAGCGCAAGGTCTACCGCCCGAGCCTGCCCGAGACGGCGAAGAGCGCGGCAAAGGACGTGGTCATCGTCACGAACTGCGCCGCCGACGATGAGAACCTCGCCAATATGATAGCCGACTTCCGCGCTGCGCTGCCCTATGAGAGCCGGGTTGTGAATCTGCGGGAGTTCCCCTTCGGAGGCGGCTGCCTCGGCTGCTTCGGCTGCGCCGTGACCGGCAAGTGCGTATACAAGGACGGTTTTGACGACTTCCTGCGCACGAAGATACAGACCGCCGACGCCATTGTCTACGCCTTTACCATCTCCGACCACTACACGCACTCGAGCTTCAAGTGCTATGACGACCGCCAGTTCTGCAGCGGCCACCGCACCGTCACCGAGGGTACGCCCATGGCCTACATCATCAGCGGCGACTACGCCTACGAGCCGAACCTCCGCATGATAGTCGAAGCCCGCGCCGAAGTCGGCGGCAACTACCTCGCCGGCGTGGCGACGGACGAGGGCGACACCGCCTCGGAGCTCCGAGGACTCGCGGAGAATCTGGCTCTCGCCATGGAGAAGAAGCTCCGCCGCCCGGCGAACTTCTACGGCGTGGGCGGCATGAAGATCTTCCGCGACCTCATCTACGTCATGCAGGGCCTGATGAAGGCCGACCACAAGTTCTATAAGGAACACGGCGTCTACGACTTCCCGCAGAAGCAGAAGAAGCGCATCATCCAGATGAAGCTCGTCGGCGCGCTGATCTCCGTGCCCTCGGTGCAGAAGAAGATGAAGGGCCAGATGACGCAGTACATGGTCGCCCCGTACGAAAAAGTGGTCGAGGCGGCCAAAAAAGGCAAAAAATAAGCGCAAAAACGCCGCGGCAGAGCAAAACGCTCAGCCGCGGCGTTTAAATATCATCAGGCATGCCGCCTCTTCAAGATGACGCCCCGGTACACGCCTAGCTGAAAGCTCACGACCAGGCACCAGCCCAGCCCCGTGGCGAGCGCCACACCGGCAAGGCCCATCCGCCCGACCAGAAGCCAGGCGAGCACCACCCTCAGCGAGAGATGCGCCGCCGAGCCGATGGTGGGTATACTGATGCGGCCTATGCCCTCGAAGTAGCCCACGAACAGGCTGCCGATGAAGCAGAGAACATAAAAGAGCGACACGAGCCTGAGATACCGCACGCTCTCGGCCAGCTCCGCCGCGTTTGAATCGGGCAGCACCAGACGCGAGAGCGGCTCGGCCCAGATGAACATGACGGCCGCCATCGTGAGCCCAAGTCCCACCATCAGCCGCAGCCCGGTAAAGAAGCCCCGGCGCACCCGATCGGGCCGGTCCCCGCCGACGTTCTGGCCGATGAACACCGCCTCCGCCGCGGCGCCGCTGTCGCCGAAGGAGTTGGCAAAGCCCTCGATGCGAGTCGCCGCCGTGTAGGCGTTTATCGCCTCTGTGCCCAGCGTGTTGACGGCGCCCTGCACCAGCAGCTTGCCTATGTAGACGCTCGACTGGTGCAGCGCCGCCACAGCCCCGAAGCGCACCGTCCGTGAGAGCAGCGCGCGGTCCACCACCATGTCCGACCGCTTGAAGAGCAGCAGCGGATGCCGCAGCCGGAGGTATACAAGGCTCGCCGCCGCCGAGAGCAGCTGGGCGAGCACTGTTGCCCAGGCGGCGCCGCCTATGCCCATGCCTAACACGGCCACAAACAGCAGGTCTAGCCCCACGTTGGCGGCGATTGACACCGCGAGGAAGCAGAGCGAAGCCGCCGTGTCGCCCGCCGAGCGCAGCGCCGAGGCACAGAGGTTGTAGGCGTAGGTCGCCAGAAAGCCGGCGAAGATGATGTGCAGATACTCGGATGCATAGTCGATAAGCTCCGCCGGGGTCTGTATGACCAGCAGCAGCGGCCGGAGCAGCGCTGTCGCCAGCGCGCTGAGCGCGAGGGTGAAGAGCGCGCCGAAGAGCGTGGACTGATACAGCTCGCGCCGGAAGGTGCCGAGGTCGCCCGCACCGTAGGCCTGGGAAAAGAGCACCGTTATCCCGCTGCACGCCCCGCTGAGTACGAAGATGAAGAGGTTCATCACCGTCCCCGCCACGCCCACGGCGCCGAAGGCGGCGGAGTTCACCCAGCGCCCTATTATCACTGCGTCCGCCGTATTGTAGAGCTGCTGGAGAATGTTCCCGATGAGCAGAGGCAGCGCGAGATATATGAGCGAGCCCCTGACCGGTCCCTCGGTCAATACCCTTGCCTTTGTCACGCCTCCACCTCCCGCGAGCTTTTTCTCAAGTGTAGCAGAAAAGGCGCGGCTTGAAAACCACCCGGAGATCGACTGCGTGTCGTAGACGCAAAAAAAGCGGCCGAAAGGCCGCTTTCTCTGTCTCTACACTTCCAAAACATATCTTTCCCAGGCGTTGATGATGGTGGTGACGCCGCGCTGGACCTTGCGGGGGATGTCCCGGCCGTAGTTCATGTGGACGTGACCATGGATGAGGTAGGCGGGCTTGAACCGGT
>CAUAHS010000275.1 GCA_958428885.1 uncultured Eubacteriales bacterium | reverse complement strand
GCGACGTACTGCGCCTCGTCGTCCTCGTTCATGGCGGTGTAGAGCTGGAGCTTGTCCCCGTCGCCGAAGTCGGTCCAGAGGGTCTTGCCCTTGCGCTCGGTGTTGTTGGCGATGACGGCGTTGGCCGCGTGCAGGATGTGGCCGGTGGAGCGGTAGTTCTGCTCCAGACGTATCGTGCGGCAGCCCTTGTACTGCTTTTCAAAGCTGAGGATGTTCTCGATGGTGGCGCCGCGGAACTTGTATATGCTCTGGTCGTCGTCGCCCACGACGCAGATGTTGCCCCAGCCGTCGGCCAGCATGGAGGCCAGCATGTACTGGAGGTTGTTCGTGTCCTGATACTCGTCGATGAGGACGTATTTGAACTGCCTCTGATAGTGCTCCAGCACGTCCGGGTGCTCCTGGAAGAGGCGGACGGTGTTGTAGAGCAGGTCGTCGAAGTCCATGGCCCCGGCGGAGAAGAGGCGGGCGGCGTAGACCTTGTATATCTCGGCGATCTTCCGCAGCCGCGGGTCCGAGGCTGAGCCGTACTTGGCGGCAAAGCCCTCGGGGGAGAGCATCTCGTCCCTCGCGGAGTCCAGCCGGGCGAGGATGGCTTTTGGCGGATAGACCTTGTCGTCCAGGTTCATCTCGCGGATGATGCTCTTCATTATGGAGAGGCGGTCCGCCGTGTCGTAGATGGTGAAGTCGCGCGGGTAGCCGAGCTTGTCGGCGTCGCGGCGGAGTATGCGCACGCAGGCGGAGTGGAAGGTGCGGGCCCAGATGTCGTTGGCCCGCTCGCCGAGCATGGCCTCGAGACGGGCCTTGAGCTCGTCGGCGGCCTTGTTGGTGAAGGTGATGGCGATGATGCGCCAGGGCTCCACGGGCTCGTACGCGGCGAGACGGCGTGCCTCGTCCGAGGGACCGGCCTCCAGCACTGCAAGGTCCGCCTCCGTCGCGCTCTCCGGCACCTCGTCCGTATCCGAGGCACGGCCATATTTGAGCAGATTTGCGACCCTGTTTATCAGCACCGTGGTCTTGCCGCTTCCAGCCCCAGCAAGAACCAGCAGAGGGCCTTCCGTGGCGAGCACGGCCTCCCTCTGCATGGGGTTGAGCTTTGCGAAATCGGCCTCGATGACCCGCTTTCGCGCTGCGATATATCGTTTTTCAAAGTCGTTTTTCATAGCAGCGATATTCTATCACATCAAATCCTCCCGCACAACCCCCACAAACGGCCAAAAAACGCCCAAATCCCGCCCATTCATCTGCCGCGCACCGGTGTGCGCCGCTCAAATACGCCGGGCTGTATAAATTTTTGCCATTTTCCCCACAAAAAGCGGAAAATTGTGTAAAACGACGGGAACACAGCGCGAGAGCCCGGAATAAATCGTGCAATGCGTACATTGACAATTTAAAGCGAAGTGGTATAATGCACACAACCGAAAGACAGCAAAAGGCTGTGACTGCGCAGAGTACCCGGATTTTGAGCCTGCAGAGAAGTGCCGGTCGGTGCAAGGCACGAGGCGAGAGCCGGGGAATACACGCAAGAGCCGCCCCTCGAAAGCGAGCATTCGCCGGTAGGACGGGCCGGGTTTCTCCCGTTACAGAGATAGGGTATATTTCCCGCTTGCGGGCGTACCCGAAGAGGCCGTGAGTCGTGAGGCTCCGGTAAATTGAGGTGGTAACACGGGATTTGGCGCTCGTCCTCTGCAAGGGAGGAAGGGCGTTTATTTTTTTACTCTTCTTCCGGCGTCCGCCGCCGCCAAAGGGCGGGCGCAAAAAATGAAAAGGAGAGCAAAAAAATGGCCAACATCAAATTCTTCACCGGAATGGACATCCCCCTCGAGCTGCACAAGGTACGCATGGTGCAGAAACTGAACCTCCAGCCCGTAGAGCGCCGTGCCGAGGCCATTGCCGAGGCGGGGAACAACACCTTCCTGCTCAAGAACGAGGACATCTTCCTCGACATGCTCACCGACTCCGGCGTGAACGCGATGAGCGACCGCCAGACCGCCGCAATGCTGATCTGCGACGACAGCTACGCCGGCAGCGCCTCTTTCACGAGGCTGGAGAACAAGGTCCACGAGATATTCGGCACGAAGTTTCTGCTCCCGGCGCACCAGGGACGTGCCTGCGAGAACATAATCGCCATGGCCTTTGTGAAGCCGGGCGACGTGGTGCCGATGAACTTCCACTTCACCACGACCAAGGCGCACATCACCCGCCTGGGCGGCCGGGTCGAGGAACTGGTGGTCGACGAGGGCCTCGCCACGACGAGCGACTGCCCCTTCAAGGGCAACTTCGACCTCGACAAGCTGCGCCGGCTCATCGCCGAGGTCGGCGCTGAGCACATCCCCTTCCTGCGTGTTGAGGCGGGCACGAACCTCATCGGCGGCCAGCCGCTGAGTTTGCAGAACATGCGTGAGACCTGCGAGATCTGCCGCGAGCACGGCATCATGACCGTGCTGGACGCGAGCCTGCTGCAGGATAACCTCTACTTCATCAAGACGCGCGAGGCTGCATGCAAGGACATGTCCATCCGCGAGATAACCCGCGCCGTGGCGGACCAGTTCGACATCATCTACTTCTCGGCGCGCAAGTTCGGCTTCGCCCGCGGCGGCGGCATCGCGATGCGCGACCAGAAGCTCTGCGAGCAGATGCGGGAGCTGGTGCCGATGTTCGAGGGCTTCCTGACCTACGGCGGTATGAGCGTGCGCGAGATGGAGGCCATCACGGTG
>CAUAHS010000274.1 GCA_958428885.1 uncultured Eubacteriales bacterium | reverse complement strand
AGTTTTTCCTCTACGACGTGGTGAAAATATGCGTGCTGCTCTGCGTGCTGATCTTCATCATCTCCTACATCCAGAGCTACTTTCCGCCGGAGCGCAGCCGTAAGATACTCGGGCGCTTCCGCGGCATCTGGGCGAACATCATCTCGGCGCTGCTGGGGACGGTTACGCCGTTTTGCTCCTGCTCCTCGATACCGCTGTTCATCGGCTTCACCAGCGCGGGACTGCCCCTGGGCGTGACGTTTTCGTTCCTCATCTCGTCGCCGATGGTGGACCTCGGCAGTCTGGTGCTGCTGATGAGCATTTTCGGCGCAAAGGTTGCGGCGGTGTACGTGCTGCTCGGCTTGGTCATCGCGGTCATAGGCGGCACGGTAATTGAGCGGCTGCACATGGAGAAGTATGTAGAGAGCTTCGTCCTCTCCGCAGGTGGCGCCGACATGGATTCGCCCAGCCTGACCTTCCGCGAGCGTGCGGCGTACGCCAAGGAGCAGATGGTCGGCACCTTCAAAAAGGTGTTTCCCTACATCCTCGTCGGCGTCGGCATCGGCGCGGTCATCCACAACTGGATACCCCAGAGCTGGATAGAGACGGTGCTCGGCAGCGACAACCCCTTCGGCGTCGTGCTGGCCACTATAGTCGGCGTGCCGATGTACGCGGACATCTTCGGTACGATACCCGTCGCCGAGGCGCTGCTTGCAAAGGGCGCACAGCTTGGCACGGTGCTGGCCTTTATGATGGCGGTGACGACGCTGTCGCTGCCCTCGCTCATCATGCTGCGCAAGGCGGTAAAGCCGAAGCTGCTGGGGCTGTTCATCGCCGTCTGCGTGGCGGGCATAATAGCCGTGGGCTATCTCTTCAACGCATTCCAGGGCATTCTGATATAAATACAATACAGGAGGAATCTATCATGGGTCTTTTCGGCAAGAAAAAGGATGAGCAGGGCGGCTGCTGCTGCTCTGGAAGCTGCACCGGCGAGGACATGGCGCGCGCTGAGAGCGAAAAGTCGGTCCCGGGTGTCAAGGTGCTGGGCACCGGCTGCGCAAAGTGCCGCGCGCTGGACGCCGCCGCAAAGGAAGCTCTCTCAGAGCTCGGCATGGCGGACGAGGTCGAACATGTCACGGACTTTGCCAAGATAGCGGCCTACGGCGTCATGAGCACGCCCGCCCTCGTCGTGGACGGCAAGGTGGTGTCCTACGGCAAGGCGCTGACCAAGGACGAGGCACGTGCCGTGATAGCCAAGGCCAGGGGAGCGGAATGAGCCGCCGACCCAGGGTGGCCTTTGTCTGCGTGCACAACTCCTGCCGGAGCCAAATGGCCGAGGCGCTTGGCAAACTGCTTGCCGCCGACACCTTTGAGAGCTGCTCCGCCGGGACGGAGACCGTCCCGCGCATAAATCAGGACGCTGTGCGGCTGATGCGTGAGCTCTACGGCGTGGACATGGAGCTCACGCAGCGCAGCAAGCTCATCACCGAGCTGCTGCCGGTGGACATCGTGGTGACCATGGGCTGCAACGTGAACTGTCCGCACCTGCCCTGCCGCCACCGCGAGGACTGGGGTCTGGAGGACCCGACGGGCAGGGGAGACGAAGCCTTCCGCGAGACGATAGCGGCCATACGCGGGCGTGTGCTCTCGCTGAGAGAGCGCATACAAAGCGGGGAACTGAAGATATAAAAGACGACTCCTTTGTGCAGGATAAATATATGTCTTTGTGCGCCTTGCCAATTGAGGTGGATTTGTGTATAATGAATTTCGCCAATATTACCACCAAGGGAGCCGGACATATGAAGGTGAGCCTGACCGAGAAGATCTACACGGAGCTGCGTGACCGCATACTTGACGGGAACATAGCACCTCGCCAGTTCATAAGCGAGAGCCAGGTCGCAGAGGAGTACAACGTCAGCAAGGCGCCGGCAAAACAGGCGCTGCACATCCTTGCAAACCAGGGATATCTGACCGGATACCCCCGCAAGGGCTACATGGTCACGACATACTCCGTCGAGGAGGTCAACAAGATACAGGAGATACGCCGCTGTCTGGAGTCACTGTGCGTTAAGCTCGCCATAGAGCGCGCCACGGATGAGGAGATACGCTCCCTGAGGCTCTATGAGGGACTTGACACCGACAACCTCGACCCCAGGGACACCATAAACACCCGTTTCCACCTCCGCCTTGCGGAGCTGACCGGCAACGAGTTCATGGTCGAGACGCTCAGACCCCTGGTGCTCAAGGCCACGCTCAGCTATATCAAGGGCAAGCCGGACATCGACCACTTTGAGAGCATCGTACAGGCCATGCTGGACCGGGACGTCGAGCGCGCCACCGAGGTCCTCTGCCGTGACATTCACGACCTCTGACAACAACCACAAAGAAGCGGACGCGGTATGCGTCCGCTTCTTTTATTTAAAGTATTGACAAAGCTCCGACGCTATGATATCTTCTGAATATAATCAGTGATATGACTATATGTTATGTCGCTGCATTTCGTTTTGGAGGAACATGGCTATGGAAAACAAGGAAAAGAAAAAGATCGGCCTCATAGGCGCGTTGCTCATGGGCATCGGATGCATCATCGGCTCCGGCATCTTCGACACCATGCCGACCGTCGCCGCCGAGTATGGTCCCGCCATTGTCTATGCCCTGCTGGGTGCCGCTGTCGTCGTAATACTGCGCGCGATGTCGCTGCTGTACACCAGTGCGGCGCTTCCGTCCACTGCGGCGC
>CAUAHS010000273.1 GCA_958428885.1 uncultured Eubacteriales bacterium | reverse complement strand
AGCTTGCGCCTTGCTGAGGCGTCGGTTATCGGACAGGCTACCTCCACGCGGCGGCGGGTGTTGCGGGTCATGAAGTCCGCCGAGGAGATGTACATCACCTCGTCCGCGCCCTCACCGAAGCAGTAGATGCGCGAGTGCTCCAGATAGCGCCCGACGATGCTGATGACGCGGATGTTCTCCGTCTCGCCCGGCACGCCGGGGAGGATGCAGCAGATGCCGCGGACGATGAGGTCTATTTTGACGCCCGCCTGCGAGGCCTCGCGCAGTTTGCGGATGAGATTGATGTCTGTGAGCGAGTTTATCTTGATGAGCATGCGCCCGGCCTCACCTTTGGCGATCTCGCGGTCCATCAGCGCCGTGACGCCCGAGCTCAGCCCCGCGGGTGCGACCAGCAGCCGCTCATAGCGGCCCTCGAGGTTTGCGATGCACATGTTCTTGAAGAATTCCGCCGCGTCGCGTCCTATCGCCGGGTCGGCGGTCAGCAGAGCGAGGTCTGTGTACTGCTTGGCGGTCTTTTCGTTGAAGTTTCCGGTGCCGACGTAGGTTATGCAGCGTATCTCGCCGTGCTCGCGCCTGGTGATGAGGCAGAGCTTGGAGTGTATCTTGTAGTCCTCAAAGCCGTAGAGCACCGTACAGCCCGCGTCCTCAAGGCGCTCGGACCAGTCAATGTTGTTGAGCTCGTCAAAGCGGGCACGCAGCTCGATTATCGCGGTCACATCCTTGCCGTGCTCTGCGGCTTCGCAGAGGTGGTCCACGAGCTTTGCCTTGCTGGCCAGGCGGTAGATGGTTATCTTGATGGAGATGACCGCCGGGTCGTTTGCAGCCTCGCGCAGAAGCCGGAGAAAGGGCGACATGCTCTCGTATGGGTAGGAGAGCAGGCGGTCGTGGCGCTGTATCTGGCGGGTCATGCTCTCGCTGAGCGAGATTCCGGCCGGCTCCTGCGGCTCGAAGGGCGGATAGCTCAGCGCCGCACGCTTTTCGGCGTCCAGACGCGAGGGCAGGGTGTAGGCGTAGTCCAGGCAGAGCGGCGCACTGGTGACGAATATCTGCTCCGACGTGACCGGCAGCCGCTCCTTGAGATAGCCGGAGAAGTCTTTGCTTATCTCACGGGAGAGCTCAAGCCGCACGGGGGCCAGTCTCATGCGCTGTCGGATGGCTCGGCGCATGGTCTTGCGGAAGTCGTCGCTGTCGGGGTCGAAGGCCTCGTCGTCGGGATTTATGTCAGCGTTGCGTGTGACCCGAAAGACGACCTTTTCGAGCACGCGGTAGTTTTTGAAGATGTCCTCGACGTGTTCGAGCAGGATGTCCTCGGTGTGGATGTATCTCAGCTCAGGCCCCGGCAGGTAGAGCAGGGGTGCGAGCGCCTCCGGCATGGGCACGACCGCAAGCATCTCACGGCCTTTGCGCTCGACCCATGCGCCGACGTGCAGGATGTTGTTCTTGAGGTGGGGGAAGGGGTGGAGATTGTCGACTATCTGCGGCGATATGACCGGCTCCATACAGGCGTCGAAGTAGCGCGAGCAGTAGTCGCGCTCCTCTCCCGAGAGCTTGGAGGGGTCCATGCGCCTTATCCCCTCGGCACGCAGGCGCTGGCTGAGCAGGGAGCAGATGTGCTCGCGCTTGCGGTAGAGCGGGCGGACGGCCTTGTAAATTGCCTTGAGCTGCTCCTCAGGCGTCATGCCGGAGCGGACGTCGTGGGCGTCGGGCTTTAGGTTTTCGAGGTCGAAGAGGCTGCCGACGCGGATCATGAAGAACTCGTCGAGGTTGCTGGTGAAGATGGCGGCGAACTTGAGCCGCTCGAGCAGCGGTACCGTCTCGTCCATCGCCTCGGAGAGCACCCGGTCGTTGAAGGCGAGCCAGGAGAGCTCGCGGTCCTGCGTATATGGATGATCAGCCATGGAGCAGGCCCTCCTTTTCAAGCATGTGTTCAAGGTAACCCTCGCGCACACCGTAACTGCTGGTGACTATCGTCTTGGCTCCGCAGAGCTCGGCCGCCGTACTTAGGACAACTATGCCGGGAACCAGCGTGTGCACGCGCTCGGGGGCGAGCTTCAGGATGCGGCGCATGAGCTTGCGGGGATTTGCCTCGGCCTGGGCAAGTACGTCGCGCAGGAAATCCGGCGAATAGCCCTCGGTTCCGCCGCCGGCCGCCAGCCAGAGCTCATGTGCCGCACGGGCTGTACCGCCGACGCCGCAGATAGGCTCGGGCACGAAGTCGCCCTTGGGCGGCATGGCGGGGGCGATTATCTTCATCGCCTCGGCACGCATATTGCGCAGCTCCTGCTTGTCGGGGATGACGCCGGAGACGAAGCGGTTGAAGAGCGCAAGCGAGCCGAGCGGCAGACTCCTAGCCGCGATCACCTCGCGGGAGCGGAAAAATACCAGCTCCGTGCTGCCGCCGCCGATGTCCACAAGGACGCCGGAGCGCTCCTGCATACGACCCACCGCACCGCGGTAGTCGAGTATGGCCTCCTCCCGCCCGGTAATGACGTCTATCTTGAAGCCGGTCTCGCGCTCGACGCGGGCCACGATGTCGGCCGTGTTCTTGAGCCCACGCAGCGAGGCTGTGGCGAAGGGGTAGACCTTGCAGTCGGGCAGCAGCGAGAGCACGCCGTGGAACCTGTGCAGTACGCCGAGCAGCCGCTCGATACCCTCCTCGGACATTTTCCCGTCCTCGACGAAGCCCGCAAGCCCCACCGTGGCCTTGCTGCTGAGCGCCTGATGCAGCTGACCGT
>CAUAHS010000272.1 GCA_958428885.1 uncultured Eubacteriales bacterium | reverse complement strand
CCGGATGGTGACGGGTGTCTCCACGGGCGCCTTGCCCATCGCAAAGGTGTAGCGCCCGCCCGGGAAGTGGTCGTGCGCGAGGATGGAGCCGCCCACGATGGGCAGGTCCGCGTTCGAGCCGACAAAATAGTGCGGGAACTGCCGCACAAAGTCCAGCAGCTTGCGGAAGCAGGGCTCGTCTATCTTCATCGGCGTGTGCACGCTGTTGAGCACGATGCAGTGCTCGTTGTAGTAGACGTAGGGGGAGTATTGCAGGAACCAGGGCGAGTTGTTGATGGTGATGGGCACGATGCGGTGGTTCTGGCGTGCGGGGTGGTTGACCCGCCCGGCGTAGCCCTCGTTCTCGGCGCAGAGCTGGCAGCGCGGGTAGTTCGAGGCAGGCAGGTTCCTCGCCGCAGCTATGGCGCGCGGGTCCTTCTCCGGCTTGGAGAGGTTGATGGTGATGTCCAGCTCGCCGTACTCGGTCGAGGTCTTCCACTGCACGTCCTTGGCGATGCGGTCACGGCGGATGTAGTTCGTGTCCTGGCTGAACTCGTAGTACCAGTCCGTGGCCTTCTCCGGGCTCTCGGCGTAGAGGCTGCGGAATTTCTCTATGACCTGCGCCGGACGGGGCGTCAGTGCGCCCATCAGCCGCGTGTCAAAGAGGTCGCGGTAGACTACGGAGTCCTCGGCGAGTACGCCGCGCGCGTGCGCGTCGTCCAGCAGCGTGTCCAGCACCGCGGCGAGGTCGATCTCGCCCTCCGGCACCTCGCCCGGCTCGCAGGCGTCCAGCCGCAGTATGTCGAGGATCGTGTTTATCGCCCAGGTCTTTTCCGAGGGCTCGATGAGCCCCTTCCTGAGGCAGTACTCAGCGAGGGAATGTATGGCGCTTCCGGTGGTCATGTCCTCTCCTCCTACAATATCATCTGTGTGCCTTTTGGGCAGAATATTCCACTTCCCATTATATTGCCTCCCCGCCCAAAATTCAACAGCGGGCATAAAAAAACGCCGCCCCGAACGGGCG
This sequence comes from uncultured Eubacteriales bacterium, assembly GCA_958428885.1. Taxonomy (GTDB): domain Bacteria; phylum Bacillota; class Clostridia; order Oscillospirales; family Oscillospiraceae; genus Scatomorpha. The sequence continues at coordinate 1,738 of CAUAHS010000272.1, read as the reverse complement.
GCGTTGGTTTTTTCAGTCTGCCTCGCGCATCCAGTAGCCCACGCCTATCTCGGTGAAGATGTACTGCGGCTCGGCGGGGTTTTTTTCGATCTTGCGGCGGATGTTCGCCATGTTGACGCGGAGGATCTGGCGGTTTTCCTTGGTGCTCAGGCCCCAGAGCTCACGGAGCATGTAGTCGTAGGTCAGCACCCGCCCGGCGTAGAGCCCGAGCATGGAGACTATCTTGTACTCGTTCTGCGTGAGGTGCACGCTCTCGCCGTCCACAAAGACCCGGCGCTTGTCGTAGTCTATCTCGAGTCCCCCGGCCTTGAAGCGGCCGCTGGTGGCGATGGAGCTGGAGGTGGCGGCGGTGCGGGTGTGGCGCAGCGCGGTGCGTATGCGGGCAAGCAGCTCCGAGGTGCCGAAGGGCTTGGTCACGTAGTCGTCCGCGCCGAGGTCCAGCGCCTCGACCTTGTCCCGCTCGTGCGTGCGCGCGGAGACGACGATTATGGGCAGGTGCGTCCACTCCCGGATGAAGCGCAGCACCTCGACCCCGTCCATGTCCGGCAGGCCCAGGTCGAGTATCACGAGGTCCGGGCAGTGGGAGGTGACCATGGTTATCGCCTTCGCCCCGCTGTTGGCGGAGATGACGTCGTAACCGTTCGAGGTCAGCACCGTGGTCATGAAGCTGAGTATGCCCTTTTCGTCCTCAACTATCAGTATCTTGTCCTTGGCCGGCATGGTTTGAGCTCCTTTCTCATTCTTCGTCCAGCGGCAGCGTGAAGCAAAAGCGCGCTCCGTGACCCGGGACGTTGCGGGCCTCCATCGTGCCGCCGTGGGCCTTGACTATGGCCCGGCAGACCGAGAGGCCGATGCCCATGTTGTGGCGGCCCACGGAATCCGGGGCGGAGCCGCGTTCGGAGGGGTGGTCCTCGAAGAGGTAGGGGAGGGCGTCCTCGCTTATCCCGGCGCCGTCGTCCTCCACGCAGAACCGGGCCGTCCTGCCCCGGACGGAGGCGGAGACGGTTATATTCTGAGTGCCGCCGCCGTGCATCGCGGCGTTTTCAAGCAGGTTCGTGAACACCTGGCAGATGAGCACGGCGTCCATCGGCACGAAAAGCACGTCCTCGGGCAGTTCTATGCGCACGTTGATGCCGGGGAAGAGCCGCCGGAACTTGCCCACGGCGTCGGCCACGACCTCCTCGACGGCCTCCGGCGACTTCTGGATGGAGGCCCTCTCCCCGCCGACGCGGGTGATGGAGAGCAGGTTCTCCACCATGCGTATGAGCCACTGGGAGTCGTCCTTTATGCTGCCGAGCAGCTCGCGGCGGCTCTCTTCGGGCAGGGACTCGTTCTCGAGCAGCAGGTCGGCGGAGCCCGCGATGGAGGTCAGGGGCGTGCGCAGGTCGTGGGACACGGCACGCAGCAGATCGGCACGCATCCTGGCCCGCTCGCTCTCGAGCCGGAGCTTGTCCTGTTTCTTGACCACCGTGGTCAGCGCGCTGGTGCTTATGGACACGGCCAGCATGGTGGCGAAGGTCAGCGGATAGCCCGCGATGGTGAAGTTGAAGGCCATGAAGGGGAAGGTGAAGATGAAGTTCACGCAGAGCACGGCCACAAGACTTGCCGCGATGCCCCAGAAGTAGCCGTCCGTGACCCTTGAGACGATGTGCACGCAGAGCACGAACAGCAGCGTCGCCGCCGTGGTGCTCTGTGCGATGGAGTTGAGCGCACCGCAGACGGCGCAGGTCAGCCCCAG
>CAUAHS010000271.1 GCA_958428885.1 uncultured Eubacteriales bacterium | reverse complement strand
CCGGCAGCGCAGAACCGGGTGAGCACGTTCGCCCCCGGCGAAGGTGGGGTTGGCGCTCATCCGGTAGTCAACGCACGTGGTGCCCTTCGCCGGGGGCGAACGTGCCGACCCGACGGGCAGGGCAGCCGCTTACGGGATGAGGAACGGAGAGAACATCGCGGGTACGGTACAGTCTCCCGCCAAAAGGCGCCTTTCTTTGGCGGCTCGACACCGTTTCTTTGGGCAAGGACCAAAGAAATGGGGTCGAAAAGGCACTCCGGGGTCGAAATAATGAAAAACATAAAGGCGCACACGCGCAAACGCAAGAAGGGGAGTTTCGCGCTCTGCGGCGTGGGAGGCTGGTCTAAGCCAGCCTGAGCGCGAATAGATTGTCCACATGAGAGACAGTGAAGGCTTTGAAAACGCGGCGGCGCTGCTGCCGCTTGATATGCGCTCGGACGTGCTGGCCCTGCCGGAGAGCTTGCGCGAGGGGGCGGAAGAGCTGCGCTTGCGCGCGGGACGCCGGTTGTCGCTGGCTATGCCGGAGGGCGAGAGCCCGGTCGGGAAACGCCAGATCACCCCGCGCGATCTCGACACCGTGCTCGAAAACGCCACTCGTGCCTCGGCGCATACGGCGCTTGAAAGCGTCGCCTCGGGCTTCGTGACAGTACGCGGCGGATGCCGGGTGGGGCTCTGCGGCGAGACGGTGGTGCGCGAGGGCGGGGTGCGCTCTATACGGCGGCTCTCCTCGCTCGGTATACGCATCCCTCGTCAGCACCGGGGCTGCGCCGCCGAGGTCTATGCCCGGCTGCTGGAGCTCGGTCTGCCGGACACGCTCATCGTCTCCCCGCCCGGAGCAGGAAAGACCACGCTTTTGCGTGAGCTGGTGCGCCTCGTCTCCGAGGGCGGCAGACGTGTCTCGCTCATCGACGAACGCGGCGAAGCGGCGGGGGTCTGGGAGGGTCAGCCGCTGTTCGACGTCGGCCCCTGCACCGACGTCATGACCGGCGCACCCAAGGCCGAGGCGGCGGCAATGCTCATCCGGGCCATGACGCCGCAGGTGCTGGCCATGGACGAGATAACCACACCGGCGGATGCCGAAGCGGCCAGACTCGCCGCAGGCTGCGGCGTAAAGCTCCTTGCCACGGCGCACGCAGGCAGTACCCGGGAACTCGCACAGCGTCCGGTTTACCGGCCGCTGCTCGAGGAGGGAGTGTTCGGAGCGGCGGTCATCATAGAGCGCCGGGGTGGTCAGCGGCGGTACAGATTGGAGGTGCTCGGAGGGTGAGACTTATGGGTGCGGCCCTGATCGCGGCGGCTTTTGCGGCCTGGGGGATCTCGGAGGCGCTGAGGCTCAGGCGGAGGGCACGTCTCGTCTCGGCGCTCGCCTCGGGACTCGAGCTGCTGAGGGGCGAGATCGTCTCCCGCCTTGCGCCCATGCCGGAGGCGGCGGAGCGGCTCGCACGGCATGGGCCGGAGCCGACGCGCGGCTTTTATGCTGCTGTCTGCGCCGGACTCGAGAACCTCGGCGGGTCGGAGTTTTCGGAGATCTGGCTGCGGGCGCTGGACCTGCTCGACCTCGGCGGTCCGGCACGGGCGGCCATGGAGAACCTCGGCGGAAGTCTGGGCCGCTATGGTGCGGAGGAGCAGGCCTCTGCGATAAGCGCCTGCGAACAGGAGCTGCGGCGAGAATCGGAGCGGGCGTCGCAGGAGGCACAGGTAATGGGAAGGCTCCGGGCAGGCCTCGCTGCCGGAGCGGGGTTGATACTGGCGATAGTCCTGTACTGAAAGGAAAAGGTGGACGGCAAATGGAGGTCGAACTCATATTCAAGGTCGCGGCGGTGGGCATACTCGTCGCCGTGCTGAACATCCTGCTGACGCGCTCGGGCAGGGAGGAGCAGGCGCTCATGGTGACGATAACGGGCCTCATAATCGTCCTCGTGCTCGTCGTGCAAAAGATAAGCGAGCTCTTCGGGCTCATAAAGAGCCTGTTCATGTTCTGAGATGGAGCTGGCGGCAAAGGCGGCGGCGGTGGGCGTCTGCGCAGCGCTCATGGCACTGCTGCTCAAAAAATCGAACGCCGAGCTCTCGCTCTGCCTCGGTCTTGCGGCGGGAGCGGCCATACTCACGGCTACGCTTGGGCTGGCAGAGGACATCCTCGGAGCAGCGGAGCGGGCCCGTGAGCTCTCCGGCCTCTCGCCGGCGTTGTTCACGCCGGTGGTCAAGTGCGTCGGAATAGGCATCGTATGTGCGCTCGGCTCCGAGGCCTGCAAGGACGCCGGCAGCGGCCAGCTCGCCTCTGCGGTGGAGCTGGCGGGAGCCGCCGCAGCTCTGGTCTGCGCTCTGCCCCTGGTCTCCGCACTGCTCGACACCGTGGAGGGCATCGTATGAGGCGGCTCGTACTCGTGATACTGACCTGCCTCGTGCTCTGCGCCCCCGCACTGGCCTCGGACGCACAGAGCGAGCTCTATGACGCTCTCGACATTGCCGGTGCGGAGGAAGCCATGCCGGACGAGGCTCGGGATATCCTCGGCGACGTGGGCGTGGAGGACGCGATGGAGCCCGAGGGAATGCTCTCACGGCTCGCGGATGCGGCCTGGGACAAGCTCGGCTCGCTCTGGCGCCCGGCAGCGAGTGCGGCGGCCAAGCTCGTGGCCATAGCGCTGCTCTGCTCCGTGGCTTCGGCCTTTACGGACGGTTCTACAGGGCGGTACGTCGGTCTTGCGGGCTGCCTTGCCGTCTCGGCGGTGGCTTTTTCGGACGCCGGCAGCTGCAT
>CAUAHS010000270.1 GCA_958428885.1 uncultured Eubacteriales bacterium | reverse complement strand
GCGCCGCGGCGAGCGTGGCGGCGGCGCTCTCGCTCTCGCGCTGCCTCAGGGCGCTGGACGCCCGGGAGGGCGCGGACTGGCGGGAGCTCACCGAGCCCGAGCTCGACGCCCTGTGCGAGAGGGCTGTCCGCGAGCAGCGCCGCTTTGAGGAGGCACTCTCCGGCATTCTCGCCTACGGCGAGGCCGACATGCGCCGCAGGCCCGGTGAGGAGGTGTGAGCATGAAGCCGAAGGAACTGACCGCAGATTCGGTCTGGCGCGAGTATGAGAAAATGCTCGCCTACAACGACAGCATCCAGCTCGACGACACCGTCCGCGTGAACGAGAACTTCTTCATCGGCAAGCAGTGGGAGGGCGTGGAATCCAACGGCCTGCCCACGCCGCAGTTCAACTTCCTCAAGCGCGTGACGCTCTTCACCGTGGCCTCCATCACCAGCGACAAGCTCAAGCTCCAGTGCTCGCCCCTGCCCTCCGGTGCGGGCGACCGGGGTCTGAAGCGTGCAGCCGACGTCATCAACGCCGAGTTCGAGGCGCTCTTTGAGCACAACAAGCTCACCTGGCTGCTCAAGGAGTACATGCGCAACGCCGCCGTGGACGGCGACAGCGCCACCTATACCTGGTGGGATGCGGACGCCGACTCCGGCGACGGGCGGCACGGCGCCATCGTCACCGAGATAGTCCAGAACACCCGCATCGGCTTCGGCAACACCGCCGACAGGCACGTCCAGAGCCAGCCCTACATCCTCATCAAACGCCGCGAGATGACCGACGCCCTCCGGGAGCGGGCTCACCGCCTCGGCTGCGCCGAGTGGCAGTCCATCAAGGAGGACACCGACGAGCAGCTCATGGACGCCTACAAGGACACGGGCGAAAAGACCACCGTCATCCTCCGGCTCTGGAAGGACGAAAAGACCGGCACCGTCTGGGGCTGCGAGTGCGCCCGCGGTGTCATGATCCGCAAGCCCTGGGACCTCGGGCTCAGGCTCTATCCCGTGACCTGGCTCTGCTGGGACTACGTGCAGGACAGCTATCACGGCCAGGCCCTGATAACCGGCCTCATCCCGAACCAGATATACATCAACAAGCTCTTTGCCATGAGCATGATATCCCTCATGGCCACGGCCTACCCCAAGATAGTCTACGACAAGACCCGCATCCCGCGCTGGGACAACGGCATTGGCCGGGCCATCGGCGTGAACGGCGGGGGCGTGGACAACGTGGCCAGCGTGCTCGGCCCCGCGCAGATCTCGCCGCAGATAGCGCAGTTCATCGAGCTCACGCAGAGCCTCACGCAGACCAACCTCGGCGCAACGAGCGTCGCCCTCGGCGAGGCGAAGCCGGACAACACCTCCGCCATCATCGCCCTGCAGCGAGCCGCTTCCACGCCCAATGAGATAACAAAGCAGAACCTCTATCAGAGCATTGAGGACCTCGGCGCCATCTACATGGACTTCATGGGCGGCTACTACGGTCTCAGGCCCGCCGAGATCGATCCTGCGGCGGAGGTCTCCTCCGAGCTGCTGGACTTCGTGGGCGACGCCCTGCCCAGGGGCGAGAACGGGAAGATCTCCGTGCTCTACGACTTCTCCAGCCTGCGCGATCTGCCGCTGAGGCTCAAGCTCGACGTCGGTGCCGCCGCCTACTGGAGCGAGATCGCCACGACGCAGACCATGGACAACCTGCTCTCGCAGGGCCACATAGACGTGCTCGAGTACCTCGAGCGCGTGCCCGACGGCTACATCACCGACCGCCAGGGCCTCATAAACGCCATCACCGCCCGCCGTGCCGCCGAGGGTGCGGCCAAGGGCGAAAACGTCTGAGAGGGGAGAGCTTATGGAAGAAAAAACTGTCCAGACCGCCGAAATCGAGGGCGGGGAGTGGAAGGTCGACGTCGCGGAGATGATGCGCGGTGTCACCGACGACGCCGAGCCGGCGATGAACGCCAAGGTCGAGAAGGGAGCCGGGGACGAGAGCTTCACGCTCCGGCACCTCGGCGAGACCAAGAACGTGGGCCGTGACGAGGTTATAGCCCTTGCCCAGAAGGGCATGGACTACGACCGCATCCGCGGCAAGCTGGACGACGCCAGCCGGGAGCTTGAGGCCCTGCGCTCGGGCGAGAGCTACGACCCCGACCCCGCCGAGCGCCGCCGCCGGGACTGCGAGAGCTTTGTAAAGACCTTCCCCGAGGCGGCGGACAAGCTCAGGCACGACAAAAACGCCATCCCGGCCGAGGTCTGGGACGAGGTGCGCCGGGGTGCGAGCCTCACGGACGCCTACGCCGAGCACCTGCGCCGCAGCGAGGCCGAAAAGCGCGAGAGCGAGCTCACACGGCTCCGCTCCGAGCTCGAGCGCGAGCGAAGGGACCGCGAAAACGCCCGCCGCAGCGCCGGCAGCGCCGTCTCCGCCGGCGGCGAGCCGCCCTACGACCCCATATCGGCGGGGTGGAACTCGATATAATCCCCGCCCAAGTCGGGCGAGGAGCGCCCGGCAACAATAGGAGGCTGCTTGTTTGAGCCTTCTGCGGGTGCGCCGTTACTTTGGGCAAGCACCAAAGAAATGGGGTCGAAAGGCAGGACAGGGCAACAACCACCTCCCAAAGTATCGGCGCACACGTACAAAGCAAAAGAAAACAAAAGGGGGAAACCCCTTGATAGGGTTTCCCCCTTGGACCCCCTTCCTGATCTTCAATAAGCAAAAAGGGGGATTTCGCGCTCTGCGGAGCGCGACCAGAGGCTTTGCCTCTGGACTCCACCGCCTTT
>CAUAHS010000269.1 GCA_958428885.1 uncultured Eubacteriales bacterium | reverse complement strand
GCCGCTGACCACCACCGTTCATTTTGGAGGTTGACTTTTAATAGTTAATCTTTCGGTTAGCCTCTATATTAAATACGCTTTCCGGCGTTTCGTCAAGCACAAAATCTGTTGGTGACAGCGCCGCACTGACCGGTGTATAATGGATGCGCACTAAACAAAGGAGAACAAGATATGCCGGACTTAGAAAAGCTGCTCGATACGGACATAGGCGGTTTCTCGCTGGGGAACCTGCTGGCGGCCGCCGTCATATTCCTCGTCTCGCTCATCATCATAAAGCTGCTGATGAAGGCGATAAAAAAGGCGCTGGACCGCTCCAAGCTGGAGCGGGCGATACGCAGCTTCATACTCTCGTGCACGCGCGTGCTGCTCTGGGTGCTCGTTGCGCTCATCATCGCGGACAAGCTGAGCATACCCTCGGCCTCGCTGGTGGCGGTGCTCTCCGTGGCCGGCCTTGCTTTTTCGCTCTCGCTGCAAAACACGCTCTCGAACGTCTTTGCGGGCTTCACGCTGCTGATGACGCGTCCATTCTCCTCGGGCGACTTTGTGGAGCTGGGCACGACGACGGGCACGGTCATCTCCTCGGGCCTCTTCTACGTGACGCTGGTCACGGCGGACCGCAAGGAGATACACATCCCGAACAGCGACGCCGCAGCCTCGCGCATCACCAACTACAGCGCCGAGCCGAACCGCCGCGTGGACCTTGCCTTCGGGCTCGAGTATTCCTGTCCCGCCGGAGCCGTGCGTGAGGCGCTGCTGAGCGCCGCCCGGGCCGATAGCCGTGTTCTCACGGAGCCGGCGCCCGAGGTCGTCGTCAGCGCGTACCAGGCCAGCAGCGTGGAGTACAGTCTGCGAGTCTGGACGACAAACGCGGAATACTGGAACGTATACTTCGCACTCAACGAGAACTGCCGTGCCGAGCTGGAAAAGAACGGCCTCTCCATGGCCTTTGACCGGCTCGACGTCAGGATAATAGAGGACAAATAAACCCACATACAAGGAGGAAAACACATGAGCAAGATAGTCATAGTCGGCGGCGTCGCGGGCGGCGCCACCGCGGCGGCGAGGCTCCGCCGTCTCGACGAGAAGGCGGAGATCGTCGTCATCGAGCGCACGGGCTTCGTCTCCTACGCCAACTGCGGTCTGCCGTACTACGTCGGCGGCGTCATCGAGGACCAGGACGACCTGACCCTCCAGTCCCCGCAGAGCTTCCTCTCCCGCTTCAACATCGACGTGCGCGTCTCCAGCGAGGTCACGAGCATAGACCGGGCCAACAAGACCGTCACGGTATTCAGCTTTGACGAGGGCAGCGAGTACGTGGAGAGCTACGACAAGCTCATCCTCTCCCCGGGCGCCAAGGCGATGATCCCGGACACGCCGGGCGTCTACTCCGACAGGGTGCTGACTCTGCGCACGGTGGAAGACGCGCTGAGGATGCGCGAGCTCATCGAGGAGGAGCACCCGGAGCGCGCTGTCGTGGTCGGCGGCGGCTTCATCGGCCTGGAGACGGCGGAGAACCTGATGGAAGCGGGCGTGAAGGTCACGCTTCTGCAGCGCAGCGAGCAGGTGCTGCCGCCCCTGGACTGGGACATGGCCTGCGAGCTGCACGCACATCTGCGGGCAAAGGGGCTCGACCTGCGCTTCAAGCACGCGGTGGAGAGCTATGAGGAGACGGAAAACGGCATAATCGTGCACGTGAAGGACCACGAGCCCATCGAGTGCGGCTTTGTGGTGCTGGGCGTGGGCGTCGTGCCGGAGACCGACCTCGCCAAGGCGGCGGGTCTGGAGCTCGGCATGAAGGGCTCGATAAAGGTCGACAGCCACATGCGCACCTCGGACCCGGACATCTACGCTGTGGGCGACGCTGTGGAGGTCGTGAACCCCGTCACGGGCAAGAGCGCACTTGTGGCGCTGGCTGGTCCGGCGAACAAGCAGGGCCGCATAGCGGCGGACAACATCTGCGGCATCCCCTCCGAGTACAAGGGCACACAGGGCTCGACGGTCATCAAAGTTTTCGACATGACAGCTGCGGTGACGGGCCTGAACGAGAAGGCTGCGAAGGCAGCGGGCGTGAAGTACTCCAAGGTACTGGGCTACTCGGCCAGCCACGCGGGTTACTACCCCGGCGGCCGGAACATGAGCATAAAGACGCTTTTCGACCCCGACACCGGCCGCATACTGGGCGCACAGATCGTGGGCTTTGACGGCGTGGACAAGAGGATAGACGTGATGGCGACGGCGATACGCTCGGGGCTCACGGCGGACGAGCTCTGCGACCTGGAGCTGGCCTATGCCCCGCCGTACTCCTCGGCGAAGGACCCGGTGAACATGGCGGGCTTCATGATCCAGAACGTGATGAACGGCATTGTGAAGCAGCACTTCCCGGAGGACGTGCCGAATATCCCGCGTGACGGCAGTGTGACGATACTGGACGTGCGCACCGAGTCCGAGTTTGCGGGCGGCTGCATCGACGGTGCGGTGAACATCCCGCTGCACGAGCTGCGCTCGAGGCTGGGCGAGCTGGACAAGAGCAAGCCGATCTTCGTGAACTGCTTCTCCGGCATGCGCAGCTATATCGCCTGCCGCATCCTGACCGGCAACGGCTTCGACTGCTCCAATCTCGCCGGCGGCTGGCGCTTCTATCAGCTCGTGACCAAGGAAAAGGCCGATAACGAGCACTACCCCTGCGGCGAGCGCAAATAAAGCACCCGCGCGCAAAGCGCGTTTGAAAGTTTCGCCCGCCTTTTCAAAGGCGGCAGGGTCCA
>CAUAHS010000268.1 GCA_958428885.1 uncultured Eubacteriales bacterium | reverse complement strand
CCGCACCCGCAACGGGCTTGCGTTCATCGAGGTCGGCATCGGGCCCAGGCCCAGCTATCAGCTCTACGACCGCGGGCATACCGCGCTCAGCAAGATCCAGCCCGGCGACATCGACTGGGAGAAGATACTCGACACGCGCTGGTTCCACACCACCGGCATCGTCACCGCCCTCGGCGAGCACACCGCCACCGAGGTGCTCGCAGCCCTCAAGGCCGCCAAGAAGAACGGCGCCGTCACGAGCTACGACCTCAACTACCGCAGCACGCTCTGGACCAAGGAGGCCGCCCGCGCCGCCGCCGAGTCGCTGATGCCCTACATCGACGTCATTCTCGGCAACGAGGAGGACTTCGACACCATGCTCGGCATCAAGGCCGACAACACCGACGAGAACTTCTCCTCCATCGACCCCATGAACTACAAGAAGGTCGCGGAAAAGGTCATGGAGAAGTACCCCCACATCAAGGTCGTCGGCACCTCCCTGCGTGAGGTCAAGAGCGCGCTGCTGAACAACTGGCAGGGCTGCATGATGACCCGCGACGGCTTCTTCGTCTCCAGAAAATACGAGAACATCGAGATAAACGACCGCGTCGGCGGCGGCGACAGCTTTGCCTCGGCGCTCATATACAGCATGCTCCAGGGCTACGACGGTCAGCGCACCATCGACTTCGCCACGGCCTTCTCCGCGCTCTGCCACACCATCCGGAACGACTGGAACCTCGTCTCCAGGCAGGAGGCCGAGGCTCTGGCGGCGGGAGGCAGCGCCCGCGTCAAGCGCTGAGCACGTATCCGGAGGCGAGAAACTCTATGTTTGGAGACCACCTTTCGGGCATATACGAAAAGGCCTTTGACCCGGCCATCTCCTGGGAAGAACGGCTGCTTCGGGCTCGCAGTCTGGGCTTTGACTACGTCGAAATAAGCATAGACGAAAAGGACGAGAGGATAGAGCGGCTCTACAACTCCGGAGCCGCCCTCTCCGAGCTCAGGGCCGCCTGTGCGAACACCGGCATGCAGATAAAGTCCATGTGCCTGAGCGCGCACCGGCGTTTTCCCTTCGGCAGCTCGGATGCGGCGGTCAGGGCCAAGGCGCGCGACATAATGGACCGCGCCATCGACTTCTCCTGCGAGCTCGGCATCCGCGTTATCCAGCTCGCTGGTTACGACGTGTACTACGAGCCCTCAACGCCGGAGTCGGTGAAGGCCTTCCGCGAGGGGATGCTCTGGGCGGCCGGCAGGGCCGAACGCAGTCAGGTCATGCTGGCGATGGAGATAATGGACACGCCGTTTATGAACTCCATCACCAAGCACATGGGCTACGAGGCCATGATCCGCTCGCCCTGGTACAAGGTCTACCCCGACCTCGGCAACCTCAGCGCCTGGGGCGAGAACGACCCGGCGCAGGAGCTCGCGCGCGGCATGGGCAGCATCGTGGCGGTCCACCTGAAGGACACGATTGCCGTCACGGACAGCTGCGAGGGAAAGTTCAAATGCGTGCCCTTCGGCAGCGGCTGCGTCGATTTCACGGCGAGGTTCGCCGAGCTCGAGCGGCTGGGCTACAAGGGGCCGTACATGATAGAGATGTGGTACGCCGACGGCACGAGCGACACGGCGGAGATCGCCTCCGCCGCAAAGTGGCTCCAGGAGCGCTATGCCGAGGCGGAAAAACTGGTTGGAGGGTCGTCCAATGCTTGAAAAGCTGAAAGAGGCCGTGTGCGAGGCCAATCTGAAACTGGTCGAATACGGTCTGGTGATAATGACTTGGGGAAATGTGTCCGCGATCTCGGAGGACGGCAGATTCGTGGTCATAAAGCCGAGCGGAGTTGACTATTCGGTCATGGAGCCCGGCATGATGACGGTCGTCGACATGGACGGCAGCATAGTGGAGGGAGATCTCAGGCCGTCCTCCGATCTGCCCACGCATCTGGAGCTGTACCGCAGCTTCAAGGGCATCAGGAGTGTGGTGCATACCCACTCGCTCTGGGCCACATCGCTGGCACAGGCTGAGCGTGACCTGCCCTGCTACGGCACCACGCATGCCGACACCTTCCACGGCAGCGTCCCCTGCACCCGGGCGCTCACGCAGCAGGAGATAGACGGCGAGTATGAGCTCAACACCGGCAAGGTCATCGTCGAGACCTTCCGGGAGCGCGCGCTCGACCCGGAGGCTGTTCCCGGCGTCCTAGTCTGCAAGCACGGGCCCTTCACCTGGGGCAGCAGTCCCGAAAAGTCCGTTGAAAACGCACTGGTCCTGGAGACGACGGCCCACATGGCCTTTGCCACCCGCGGCTTCTGCCCCGGAGTCGAACCCGCACCCACCGGGCTCCAGGACAGGCACTACTTCAGAAAACACGGCAAGAACGCCTATTATGGGCAGAACCTGAAAGTATGACGCAAAAAGCACCGCCCGTGCTCACCGTACGGGCGGTGCTCTGTTTTTAAAAATACCCTTGTCATTTGCGCCGGATTATAATAAATTATGCTTATTGATAAAGGAGTGGAACAGGAGCAAAGATGAAAGCGCCGCCGAAATATGTGCTCGACATCCTATGCGCCCTCGGCTCGGCCGGTCATGTGGCCGTACTCGCCGGGGGCTGTGTGCGCGACAGCCTGCTTGGCCGCCGCCCCTCGGACTGGGACGCCGCCACCTCCGCCATGCCGGAGCAGGTGCTCGCCCTCTTTCCGCGCTGCGTGCCCACGGGCATAAAGCACGGCACGGTGACGGTCCTCGCCCCCGGCGGCAAGGTCGAGGTCACCACTTTCCGTGCCGAGGGCGCC
>CAUAHS010000267.1 GCA_958428885.1 uncultured Eubacteriales bacterium | reverse complement strand
CGGGCTGCATGCTGCTGCCGATGCCGGTGTCCGCCAAGAGCGGACTTTTGAACGCACCGCTTTCGGATTCCAGCCACTGTCTTGGCGAGGTGTTCGCGGCGGCGGCGCCGGGGATGCTGGTATGCGGCGGTATGCCTGGAGCTGCGGCGCACGCCGTGGCCGAAGGCCGGGGACTGAAGCTGCGTGATTACGGCGCCAGGGAGGAGCTGCTCACGGTGAATGCCGTGGCAACGGCGGAGGGCGCCATAGGCGTCCTGCTCGGAGAGACGGAGCACACGCTCTGGCGCAGCCGGGTGCTGATAACGGGCTGGGGCCATGTCGGCCGGACACTGGCGGCAAGGCTCAAAGCCCTGGGCGCCGTGGTCTGCGTCCTTGCCCGCAGCCCGGGGAACCGTGCCTGGATAGAGGCCGAAGGCCTGGAAAGCGCCGACGCACAGGACTTCTCCGCCGCCCTCGCGGGGCGAGACATAGTCATAAACACCGTCCCCGCCCCCATACTCACGGCGTCGCGCATAGCGGAGCTCGGACCGCGGACGCTGATCCTGGATCTGGCCTCTGCGCCCGGAGGCACGGACTTCGACGCCGCGCGCGCCTTTGGCATTCGCACCCTCACAGCCCCCGGCCTGCCGGGAAAGTGGTCGCCTCAGACGGCGGCAGAGGCGGTGAGGGACGCAGTGTACAACATTTTGGAGGATGAAAAGGCGTGAACGAACGCAAAAGACTGGGGCTCGCCCTCTGCGGCTCCTACTGCACATACGAAAAGGTGCTCAAAGCGGCAGAAAAGCTCGCAGCCGACTGGGACATCACCGCCGTGATGAGCGAGACCGCCGCCTGCACCGACAGCCGCTTCGGCAAGGCGGAGGACTTCATCGCCCGGCTGGAGGAGCTGACGGGCAAACCCGTCATGCGTACGATAACCGCGGCGGAGCGCGTGGGGCCGGAGCGGCTCTTCGACGTGCTGCTCATAGCGCCCTGCACGGGTGCGACGCTGGCCCGCCTGGCCACGGGGCTGACGGATACGGCGGTCACCATGGCCGCAAAAAGCCACCTCCGCAACGGCAGACCGGTGGTCATCGCGCTCTCGACAAACGACGCGCTCTCGGGCTCGGCGGAGAACATAGCCGCGCTCCTGAACCGCAAAAACTACTATTTCGTGCCCTTCGGCCAGGACGACCCGGAGGGAAAGCCCACCTCGCTGCAGGCCGATTTCACCCGAATGGGCGAAGCCGCGGCGGCTGCACTGGAGGGTCGTCAGCTCCAGCCCGTGCTGCGATAGGGGCTGGAAGAGACATACGCACAACATATAGTGTTCAGCATTCGGCGGGGACGGAGACGTCCCCGCTTTTTAACTGGATTTTACATGAAATATACTTGAGCGTATTTGCAAAACAGCCTTGAAAGTGTATAATGGTGTCGTCTTTAACGGGACATATCGTAAAGCCCTAAATTTGTCAAAAAGGAGAGTAATCATGAAAAAACTGCTATCGCTGTTCCTGGTCCTCGCGCTGGCGTTCACGCTCTGCGTCGGGGTACTGGCGGACGAAGGCACCGCAGCGGGCGACATCGTAGTGCTCTACACTAACGACGTCCACTGCGCCATCGACGGTGATTTTGGTTATTCAAACCTTGTCGCCTATGAAAAGGAGATGGCTGCTGCCGGGAACTATGTCACACTGGTCGACGCCGGCGACGCCGTACAGGGCGGCCCCTATGGCTCCCTGACGGACGGACAGGCCATCGTCGACACCATGAACAAGGCCGGTTACGATGTTGCCACCATGGGCAACCACGAGTTCGACTTCGGCATGAAGCGCTTCCTCGAGATAGCCGACGAGCTCGAGTGCGGCTATGTCAGCTGCAACTTCGTCGACCTTCGCACCGGCAAGCCCGTGTTTGACGCCTATAAGATGGTCACTTACGGCGACGTTCAGGTGGCCTATGTCGGCATCAACACCCCCGAGACCTACACCAAGTCCACCCCCGTATACTTCCAGGACGCCAACGGCAACTACATTTACAGCTTCAGCGAGGACAACCTCGCCGGAATGGTCCAGTCCGCCATTGACTCCGCCGTCGAAGCCGGCGCCGACTACGTCATCGCTGTCGGCCACCTCGGCATAGACCCCGAGAGCGCTCCCTACCGTTCCACCGACATCATTGCCAAGACGAAGGGTCTTGACGCCTTCATCGACGGCCACAGCCATAGCGTCATCGCCTCCCAGGAGGTCAAGGATGCCGAGGGCAACACCGTCATCCTCACCTCCACCGGCACCAAGTTCGCCAACTTCGGCAAGCTGACGATCTCTGCCGACGGCACCATCACCAGCGAGCTCATCAGCGATTACACCAAGACCGATGCCGACATGGACACCTATCTCAAGGGCCTTTTCGCCGAGTTTGAGGACATCCTCAACAAGGTCGTGGCCAAGAGCTCCGTCAACCTCACCGGATACGCCGAGGACGGCACCCGCCTCGTCCGCAATCAGGAGACCAACATCGGCGACCTGTGCGCCGACGCCTACCGCATCGTGGCTGACGCCGACATCGGCTGGGTAAACGGCGGCGGCATCCGTGCCGATATCCCCGCCGGCGACATCACCTACGGCCAGATAATCGACGTACATCCCTACGGCAACATGCTCTATGTTGTCAAGGCCACCGGCCAGCAGATCATTGACGCCCTCGAGATGGCCAGCGCTGCCGCCCCGAGCGAGAGCGGCGGCTTCCTGCAGGTCTCCGGCATCACCTACACCATCGACCTCTCCGTCCCCAGCTCCGTCGTGA
>CAUAHS010000266.1 GCA_958428885.1 uncultured Eubacteriales bacterium | reverse complement strand
TATCTTCCCCTGCATCGAGGCGGGCAACATTGGCTACAAGATTGCCCAGCGCCTGGGTGGCTACGAGGCCTACGGCCCCATTCTCCAGGGCCTGAACGCCCCCATCAACGACCTCTCCCGCGGCTGCAACGCCGAGGAGGTCTATCAGATGTCCATCATCACCGCCGCCCTCGCCTGAGTCCGGCACACAAGAAAAAATCAGCCGCCGCCCCTCATGGGGCGGCGGTTTCAGTCTGTCAAAAAAGCCTCGCAGAGTTTCGCGGCCGCAGCCGCGAAATAAATCTCAATCATTTTCGGCGGCGGCGTGTACGTCGCCGAAAATACTTCTCGCGGAGCGGAGTGTCGAGCCGCAGGCGAGGCGCGGAGCGCAGTGCAAGCTCCTTTGTCGAAGAAGGCAGGCCTTCTTCGACAGGCTGAGCCGCCGCCCCTCATGGGGCGGCGGCTTTGTTTTGCCTTTCAGCCTTCCAGCGCGGCATGTGCGGCCTTGGCCAGTGCCGCCATGGCCGCTGCGGGATATTCCCCGGCGGCGGTCTCGTTCGTCAGCATCAGCGCCGAGGCGCCGTCCAGCACGGCGTTATAGATGTCGGACACCTCCGCCCTGGTGGGCACGGGGTTCGTCTGCATCGAATAGAGCAGCTGCGTCACGACCATGAAGGGCGTGCCCGATCCGCGGCACCGGCGGGCTATGCTCTTTTGCAGTCTGGGCACGGCGTAGAGCCCGCAGGCGCTCCCCAGGTCGCCGCGCGCGATGACTATCATGTCAGAGACGCCCAGCAGCTCCGGCACGGCCTCCACGCCGCCGCGGCTCTCCACCTTGGCAAAGACGCGGATGTCCTCCCCGCCGTTAGCGTCCAGCACCCCGCGCACGGCCGCTATGTCCGCCGCTGAGCGTGTGAAGGACTGCATCACCGCCGTGACGCCCCAGGATCTTGCCGCGGCGAGGTTGCACCTGTCGCCCTCCGTCAGCGCGCTCGCCGCTGCCTCCTGACCGGGCAGGGTGATGCTCTTCCGGCTGCCCAGGACGCCGCCCCGAAGCACCTCCGCACGTGCTGAACCGCCGATGCGCTCCAGCACGCCGAGGCTCAGCCTCGCGTCGTCGAGAAGAAGCTCGGTCCCCGGCCTGAGCAGCTCCAGCACCGTGTCGGGCACGGGGATGGCGCCCCCGCCGCCGAGGGTCACGACGTCCCCCTTCGAGAGCGTCAGCGGCGAGGCGAGCGCCCCCGTGCGCAGCTCCGGCCCCTGTGTGTCTATGAGCAGCTCCGGCTCCACACCGCGGCTCCGTCCGGCCTCGAACAGCGCCTCGATAAGCCGCGCTCCGCCCTCAAGGCCGGTGTGCGAGAGGTTCAGTCTCGCTCCCGTCATGCCCGCATCCAGCATAAGTCCCAGCGTCTCCACGTCCGCGCAGGACGGGCCCAAAGTTCCATACAGTTCCATGGTCAAAACCCGCAGTATCCCGCGTTGGAGATCTTGATGATGAGGTCGGCGATCTCCGAGGCGGGCTTCTTCCTGCCGTCAGCCAGCCACTTGCGGATGAGGCCGACGCTGCCGAGCGCGATAAAGGTGTAGAGATACTCCGCATCCTCCTGGCTGAGCTGCCGTGCCGAGGCCCAGGAGCTCATGAACTGTCCCTCTATGACGTCCACGACCTTGGTCTGGAAGCTGGTGTCGCCCTTGTCGGAGAGGAGGATGGAGCAGATGTCCGCGTTCTCGCCGATGTACTCGACCAGGCGCGTTATCACGTCCTTGAGGTCGGTGCCCACGGCGGTCAGTGCCGGGCGCACCCAGCGCGTCACGTCCTCGATTATCTCCGACTCCAACCCGTGCAGCAGGTCCGAGGGGTCGGAATAGTGGGCGTAGAAGGTGGCGCGGTTTATCCCCGCGCGCTCGCAAATCTCGGTCACCGTGATCTTGGCGATGGGCTTCACGCTCAGCAGTTCCAACAGGCTGTTGCGAATCATCATTTTTGTATAGCGCACACGCGCATCCTGCTTCTTTTCAGGCATGTTTTACCTCTAATAATTAAAATTTTTGTGTATTCCTATACAGTTTTGCCAAAAACGTTTAATATTTTGCAGATTTTATAAAACTGTCTGTTGCTTCATTTGCAAAACGAAATATACTATAAAAACGTAAGTATGTCAACAAACCGTTCAATAGGAGGCCTGCCATGGATGGATTCACGCGTGGCATCACCCGGCACCGCCGGCCGGTGATAGCCATTTTTCTCATCTGCGCCGTCGTGTGCGCCGTGCTCTTCCTGGGAGTCGAGGTCAACTACGACCTGACCGACTACCTGCCGGAGGATGCGGAGAGCACCGTCGCGCTCGATCTCATGATGGAGGAGTTCGGCTCCGGCGTGCCGAACACTAGGGTCATGGCGGTCGACCTCACGATCGCAGAGGCCCTGGAGCTGAAGGATGAGATCGCTCAGGCTCCCGGCGTGACGGACGTCATGTGGCTCGACGACGTTGAGGACATGACCACGCCCGTGGAGCTCATGGACGAGGCCACCGTCAGCCAGTACTGGAAGGACGGCAAAGCGCTCTACTCCGTCACTATCGAGAGCGGACATGAGGTCGAGGCGACGGACGCCATCTATGAGCTGATAGGCGACAACGGAGCCATCTCCGGCGACGCCGCCAGCACCGCGAGCGTGCAGAGGTTGGCCGTCAGCGAGGTCATCGGCGCCGCCGCCGTGCTCGTGCCGCTCATCATCATACTTCTGCTGCTCACCACCACCTCGTGGATAGCGCCGCTGCTCTTCCTCATCACCATCGGCGTCGCCGTG
>CAUAHS010000265.1 GCA_958428885.1 uncultured Eubacteriales bacterium | reverse complement strand
CCGATGTCCGCCGTCGCCTCGAACAGCGCCAGCAGCTCCCGGTCGCCCAGGCGGAGGTTGTCGTAGGCCATGTACGCCTTGAAGCTGGTCACGCCCTCGCGCTCCATGTCCGCAAGCTCGGAGCGTGTGGCCTCGTTCCAGTCCGTCACGGCCATGTGGAAGCCGTAGTCGCAGGAGCAGTGCCCGTCCGCCCGCCTGTGCCAGGTCTCCAGCGCCTCGGCAAGCGTGTGCCCCTTATCCTGCGTCGCAAAGTCCAGTATCACGGTCGTGCCGCCCGCCAGCGCCGCCGCCGTCCCGGAGGCAAAGCTGTCCGCCGTAACGGTGCCGGCCGACTCCATCTCCAGGTGCGTGTGCGAGTCTATGAAGCCGGGAAACAGCAGGCAGCCCTCCGCATCCCAGCTCTCGTCAAAGGGCAGCTCGCCCCCAACGGCGGCTATGCGTCCGTCCTCGACATACAGGTCGGCCTTTACTCGCCCCTCCGGGCCGACGATTGTCCCGTTTTTAATGCAGAGCATGGCTCATTTGCCCCCTTTATTTACTGTTATGCCCCGATTATACGCCCGGTTGCCAAAAATAACAATGTCTGAATCGTAAATTCTTACAAAATTTTTGTTTTCAGAAAAAAGTTCTTGCATCGATTTCAACTATTTGTTATTATAATGGCGTAAGTGTTAAATATTTGATGACTGTAACGAAGTGTTGCGCACACGGGTCATTACCTGCTTAAATCAAGCATTTTTAATCTGTCTGCGCACCGTATCGGGGGGCGCCGGACAGGCGCCCCCTTCGTTTTTGCTCACAGTCTGTAAGTGCTAAAAAATATTTTTGATATAGAGGTGTTGACATGCTTATCATTGGAAACGGAAGGCTCATAACGAGGGACTCGGAGCACCCCTATTTTGAGCACGGTGCGGTGGTATGCGACGGCGGCACGATAGTCGCTGCGGGCGACGAGGCGGCGCTCCGCTCGCAGTATCCGGGTGCCGATTATCTTGACTCTCACGGCGGCGTGATCATGCCTGGCCTCATAAACGCGCACACGCACATCTACTCCGGTCTTGCCCGCGGGCTCTCGATAAAGGGCAACGCCCCGACGAACTTCCTGGAGGTGCTCGAGGGCACCTGGTGGAACATCGACCGGCACCTCGACCTCGAGTCCACGAGGGCGAGCGCCTACTGCACGGTGGTGGACAGCCTGAAGATGGGCGTCACGACCATCTTCGACCACCACGCGGGCTACGGCGCCATCCGCGGCAGCCTCGCGGCCATCGCGGACGTGACGCGCGAGCTCGGCATCCGCGCCTGCCTCTGCTACGAGGTCTCCGACCGCGACGGCGAGGCCAAGTGCCTGGACGCCATCGAGGAGAACGCGGAGTTCATAAAGTGGGCCGGGGCCGAAAACAGCGAGATGATAAAGGCCATGTTCGGCGGCCACGCGCTCTTCACCATCTCCGACAAGACCTTCGAGCGCATGGTCAAGGCCAACGACGGCATGACCGGCTACCACATCCATGTCTCCGAGGGCATGAACGACGTCTACGACAGCCTGCAGAACTACGGCCGCCGCCCGGTGCAGAGATTGCAGGACCACGGCATCCTCGGCCCCATGACGGTGCTGGGCCACTGCATCCACCTGAACACGGCGGAGATGGACATCATCAAGGCCACGGACACGATGGTGGTGAACAACCCGCAGAGCAACATGTCGAACGCCGTGGGCTGCGCCCCGGTTTTGCAGATGTACGCCAAGGGCATTCTGGTCGGACTCGGCACGGACGCCTACACGCACGACATGATAGAGTCCTGCAAGACGGTCGTCGGCATCCAGCGCCACAACGCCTGTCACCCGAACGTCGGCTGGTGCGAGGCGACGGGGATGCTCTTTGAGAACAACCCGAAGATCGCGGGCAAGTACTTCGGCCGCGAGTTCGGCGTCATCAAGCCCGGCGCGGCGGCGGACGTCGCGGTGTTCGACTACCGGCCCTTCACCCCCTTCTCGGATGAGAACGTGGACGGGCACATCCTCTTCGGCTTTGAGGGACGCCGCTGCACCCATACCGTCGTGAACGGCAGGGTGCTCGTGAAGGACCGCGAGCTCGCCTGCGCGGACGAGGCGGCGATAAACGCGCGCGTCATGGAGAGCGCAAAGCGCCTCTGGGGCGAGCTCAACGGCTGAGAATAATTTTGTGTATATATAGGAGGCAAGTAAAATGAGCGACCGTATGCACTGCATCCCCTTCCGGAACCTGCTGGACTGGGTCCTCGGCGAGTGGGAGGAGAGCGGCTCCGTCTTCGGCTGCAAGAAGCTCTACCGCGCCGGCGGCGACGGCGGACTGCGCCCCGCGCCCTTCATGGGCCGTTTCCTCGAGACCCCCATCGGCCCCGCGGCGGGCCCGAACACCCAGCTCGCGCAGAACATCGCCGCATCCTACGTCTGCGGCGGCCGCATGTTCGAGCTCAAGACCGTGCAGATAATCGACGGCGAGGACCTGCACGTCTCGAAACCCTGCATCCTCGCCGAGGACGAGGGCTACAACTGCGAGTGGAGCACCGAGCTCACCGTGCAGCAGGCCTTTGAGGAGTACATAAAGGCCTGGTTCCTCCTGCACCTGCTGGCCAAGGAGCTCTCCCTGGGCAGGCAGGACGGCTTTGTCTTCAACATGAGCGTCGGCTACGACCTCGCGGGCATCAAGAGCGAGAAGATAGACCGCTTCATCGAGGGCCTGAAGGACGCCTCCGGCACCGAGATCTGGCAAAAGTGCCGCGCCGAGCTGCTCGAGGCCCTGCCG
>CAUAHS010000264.1 GCA_958428885.1 uncultured Eubacteriales bacterium | reverse complement strand
GCAAAACAAGGGGGAAACCCCTTGATAGGGTTTCCCCCTTGGACCCCCTTCCTGATCTTCATTAAGCACAAGGGGGTTCCGCCCGCTGCGGCGGGCGGCCAGGGGCGCCGCCCCTGGACCCTGCCGCCTTTGAAAAGGCGGGCGAAACTTTCAAACGCGCGCGTTGCGCGCTGCGAAGGAGGATGAAATGAGGCCCCCGGTGAGGGGGCCTCGGGTTGGAGGAAGAGCGGCCGGGTCAATGTCCGGCGTGGGAGTCATGGCAAGCTCCCCCGCAGGCGCCGCAGCTGCCGCAATCGCAGGAGCAGCCGCCCGTTCCGCGTTTTTTATCGTGTCTCACTTTCCAGAACGCCAGGACGACCACCGCGAGGACCACAAGCCCCACGGCCAGCGACGCCCAGTTCTGAGCTATCCATTCAAACATTTGCAGCTGCCTTTCTCTCGTTCAGGCGCTCGCCGTACTCGCCGTACTTGCTCTTCCTGAACAGCAGGTACAGCACGCCCGCGAGCACCGCTATTGCGGCGACCGTGCCGAGCCCGAAGCTCAGCTCGCCCGTTATCAGGCCGCCGAACTGATATATCATCAAACTTGCGCAGTACGCAGCGCAGCACATATAGCCTATGGCCGCCAGCGTCCACTTCGGACTGTTCATCTCCCGCTTTATCGCGCCCATGGCCGCAAAGCAGGGGGCGCACAGCAGGTTGAACACCATGAAACTGTAAGCCGCCACCGGGGTGAAGGTGCCCTGGAGTATGCCCCAGATCTCCTCGCCGTTCTCGCTGACCTCGCTCACGCCGTAGCAGATGGCCATGATGGTGACCAGGTTCTCCTTCGCCACCAGACCGCCCACGACGCCGACCGTCGCCTGCCACACGCCGAAGCCCAGCGGCAGGAAGATGAACGCCGCCGCACCGCCTATCGCCGCCAGCAGGGAGTCGTTGTTGTCCTCGACCATGGCGAAGCCGTCCGCCGTCACGCCGAAGGCCTGCAGGAACCAGATGATGACGGCGCTGAGCAGTATCACCGTGCCCGCGCGCTTTATGAAGCTCCAGCCGCGTTCCCAGGTCGCCCGGAGCACGTTGGACGCCGCCGGGGCGTGATAGGGCGGCAGCTCCATGACGAAGGGCGCCGCCTCGCCCGCGAAGGCCTTCAGCTTCTTGAGTATGATGCCGGAGATGATGATCGTCGCCACGCCGACGAAGTACGCGCTCGTCGCCACCCACCAGGCGTTGCCGAAAAACGCACCGGCTATCATGCCGACGATGGGCATCTTCGCTCCGCAGGGGATGAAGCAGGTGGTCATTATGGTCATGCGCCTGTCGCGCTCGTTTTCAATGGTGCGGCTGGCCATGACGCCGGGAACGCCGCAGCCGGAGCCGATGAGCATCGGGATGAAGCTCTTGCCCGAGAGCCCGAACTTGCGGAAGATGCGGTCCATGATGAACGCCACGCGAGCCATGTAGCCCACGTCCTCGAGTATCGAGAGCAGCAGGAAGAGAATGAGCATCTGCGGTACAAAGCCCAGCACCGCGCCGACGCCGGCGACTATGCCGTTGATGACCAGGCCGGAGAGCCAGGGCGCGACGTTCCAGCCCGCAAAGAGCGTGGTCAGTCCGCCGGTTATCCACCCGCCGAAGAGCGTGTCGTTCATGAAGCCGACCGTCCAGTCGCCCACGCTGCCGATGGAGATGTAGTACACCAAGCCCATGACGACGACGAAGATGGGCAGGGCCAGGATGCGGTTCGTCACGATGCGGTCTATCCTGTCGGAGACGTTCATCTTCTGCCCGGAGTGCTTCTTCTTCACCGCCGAGCTCACTACCTTGGCTATGTAGGCGTAGCGCTGGTTCGTGATGATGCTCTCGGAGTCGTCGTCAAGCTCGTTTTCGCAGTCCGTTATGTGCTCTTCAATGTGCGCTGCCAGATTGGCGTCCAGCTTGAGCTCATCTGCGACCTTTTCGTCGCGCTCGAAGAGCTTGATGGCGTACCAGCGGAGAAAACGGGGCTCCACCAGGCCCTCTATGCTCTCCTCTATGTGCGCTATCGCGTGTTCCACGCTGCCCTCAAACACCGAGGGCGCCGAAAACTCCCGACTTTCCCCGGCTATCTCCGCCGCGCGCTCAGCCGCCTCCTTCGAGCCTTCGCCCTTGAGCGCCGAGGTGGCCACCACCTCGCAGCCCAGCGCCGCTCCCAGCCGCTTGAGGTCGATGACGTCGCCGTTTTTCCGCACGACGTCCATCATGTTCACGGCCACCACCGTGGGAATGCCCAGCTCGATGAGCTGCGTCGTGAGATACAGGTTGCGCTCTATGTTCGTGCCGTCGACTATGTTTATGATGGCGTCCGGCTTCTCGCCGACGAGGTAGGTCCTCGCCACGACCTCCTCCAGCGTGTACGGGCTCAGCGAGTAGATGCCGGGCAGGTCCTGTATGATGACGTCCGGGCGGCCCTTCAGGCGGCCCTCCTTCTTCTCGACCGTAACGCCGGGCCAGTTGCCCACGCGCCGGTTGGAGCCCGTCAGGTCATTGAACATCGTCGTCTTGCCGCAGTTCGGGTTGCCGGCAAGCGCAATTTTCACACTCATGCGTTTTCTCCTCTCTTCCGGATAGTTAAGACTAACTCGGGCGGTCAAAAGTGCCCGGCCGAGCAGCCGGGGCTTGGGGTGCGCTTATTCGACCTCTATCATCTCCGCATCCGCTCGGCGGATGGAGAGCTCATAGCCGCGGACGGTGGTCTCCAGCGGGTCGCCCAGGGGTGCGACCTTGCGGATGTAGACCTCGACGCCCTTGGTGATGCCCATGTCCATGATGCG
>CAUAHS010000263.1 GCA_958428885.1 uncultured Eubacteriales bacterium | reverse complement strand
TCGGCGTTCTTGGCGGCGATGACTATGCCGCCGGTGTTGCGGTCTATGCGGTTGCAGAGCGCGGGGGCGAAGGCGTTCTCCTCGCGCGGGCGCCACTCGCCCTTCTGATAGGCGTAGGCCTGGATGTTGGCGATGAGGGTGTTGTAGTCCCACTCGCCCGCGCTGTGGCAGAGCACGCCCGGCTTCTTGTCCGCGAGGAGGATGTTCTCGTCCTCGTAGACCACGTCCAGCCTCGGCGTGCCGACCTTGAGATAGCTGTTGCGCTCCGTGGGCTTTTCAAAGAACTCGTCGTTGATGTAGAGGCTCAGCACGTCCCCTTCCGCGACGCGCACGTCCCGCTTTGAGCCCTTGCCGTTGAGCTTTATGCGCTTTAGTCTTATGTACTTTTGCAGCAGCGACTCGGGCAGGAGCGGCACCGCCTTGCCTACAAAGCGGTCCAGCCTCTGCCCGGCGTCGTTCTTGCCTACGGTCAACTCTTTCATAAGTGATATTATTGCCCCGAAAGCCCCTTTTGTCAACGATATTTGTGTTGACAAGGCGGCTCGTTTCGCTTATAATACCAAAGCGGCTATGAAATAGCTGTTAGTGGAGGTGCGCCTGTGAAGCTCGATCTTCGGGAGATAATAGACGTCCCCGGGGGCCGGGTGAACTTTTCTCAGGAGCTCTCGACGGAGCGTCTGGGCAGTCCCTCAATAGTCCGGTACGACGCCGGGCCGAGCGCAGAGGGCGTTGTGGAAAACACCGCCGGAGTGCTCACCGCGCGCGGGAGCATCGACGCGAGGCTGACCTGCCTGTGCGACCGCTGCGGCGCCGAGTTCGGCATGGACAAGCACCTCGACTTCGCCGTCCCCGTGGTTCCCGCGGGCGAGAGCGAGGACCCCGAGGCCTTTGAGCTCGAGGGCGACTGGCTGGACATGGACGACCTGCTCGAGACGGTGTACATCCTCGACATGGACACCAAGTATCTCTGCCGGCCCGATTGCAAGGGCGTCTGCCCCGAGTGCGGCAAGAACCTGAACGAGGGCCCGTGCAGCTGCCGCAAAAAACCGGATCCAAGATTAGCTGTGCTAGAGCAGCTTTTGGATAAATAACTTTTCAAATAACAGAGCTGCTCGCAAACAGCCGACTGTGGGAGGTGTAATTCATGGCAGTCCCGAAGAGTAAAGTATCCCGCCAGCGCCGCGACAAGAGGCGTTCTTCCGTGTGGAAGCTGGAGGCGCCCGCAATAGTGAAGTGCCCGAACTGCGGCGCTTACCATCTGCCGCACCGCGCCTGCAAGGCCTGTGGCCAGTACAACGGCCGCGTGGTCTTCGCGGTTGAGGAAAGCAAGTAACAAAGCTGAGAAGGGAAGGCAAGCGCCTCCCCTTCTTTTGCTATATTCTTCGTTTGCGAGGCGGAGCCTCACAAACGAGAAGGACGAGGGAGCGTCAAAAGCTGTCCGCCTGCGGCGGCAGCTTCCTGTCTTAGCGTCGCGCTGCGCGCACGGCCCATGGCCGCACACTTGCGCGACAGACGTGTTTTTTCCGAGGTACACGCCCCCGGAAAAAACATATTGAAATTTTTCGCGCTCCGCGCGAACTGAGGCGAGGCTTGCTTATGCTGAACACCATTACCAATATAGACAACGACAGCCCGGCGAGGGGCAGGGTGCATGTGGGGGACGAGCTGCTCGCCATAAACGGGCACACCGTGGAGGACGTGCTCGACTACCGCTACTGGTCCTACGAGCCCGAGCTCACGCTCTCGCTGCGCTCCGGCAGGACGGGGCACGAGTACACCGTCAAGGTCAGGAAGGACGAGGGCGACGACCTCGGCCTCGACTTTGAAGAATACCTCATGGACAAGCCCTGGGGCTGCTCCAACCACTGCCTCTTCTGCTTCATAGACCAGCTCCCGAAGGGCCTGCGCCGCACGCTCTATTTCAAGGACGACGACGCCAGATTGAGCTTCCTCACCGGCAGCTACATCACGCTCACCAACCTCTCCGAGCGCGAGATGGAGCGCATCTGCGCGCTGAAGATAAGCCCCATCAACGTCTCCGTCCACGCCACCGACCCCGAGATGCGCGCCAAGCTCATGGGCAACCCCAGGGCCGCCGACATCATGGGCCCGCTCCGCCGCCTCACTGCCGCGGGCATAACCGTGGACTGCCAGATAGTCTGCTGCCCGGGGTATAATGATAAGGAACAGCTCTCCCGCTCCATGCGCGAGCTTGCGGAGCTCTATCCGGGCGTGAACAGCGTCTCCATCGTCCCCGTCGGCCTCACCATGCACCGCGAGAGGCTCGCCAAGCTCACGCCCTTCGACAAGGAGAGCGCCTCGGAGACGATAGACCGCGTGGAGGCCTTTGCCGAAAAGTGCCTCGCCGAGCGCGGCAGCCGCATCTTCTGGTGCTCCGACGAGCTCTATCTCAAGGCGGGAAGGGAAGTACCTGCGGACGAGTATTACGAGGAGTACAGCCAGCTTGAAAACGGCGTCGGCCTCATGCGCCTGCTGGAGACTGAGTTCATGGCCGCCCTCGAGTTCACCGAGCCCGACGAGGGCACGGGCTCCGAATTCACCATCGCCACCGGCGTCGCCGCCGCCCCGCTGCTGGATAAACTTTTACAGACAGGATATAAAAAATGTGCTAAGATAATAGGACGGGTCGTGCCCATCGTGAACGACTTTTTCGGCCACACGATAGACGTCGCGGGCCTTGTCACGGGCGGCGACCTCATAAGGCAGCTCAAAGGCCGTGACCTGGGCGAGCGGGTGCTCATCCCGCACACCATGCTCCGCCACGGCGAGGGCGTGTTCCTCGACGACGTGACGCTCGAGCAGGC
>CAUAHS010000262.1 GCA_958428885.1 uncultured Eubacteriales bacterium | reverse complement strand
GGTCTGCCTTCCTTCGTCGAGACATTTATTCATTCTATCCAGCGCCTGAAGCATTCCGTGAACAACTCGTCACCCTGTTCCCGGAGCTTTTGACAGAAGCTCTCATAGTCCGCGAGCAGGGCGGCGCCCTCTTCGGTGAGGACCGCACCTCCGCCGTGACGGCCGCCGGTGGTGCTGTCAAGCAGCTCGAAACCCAGGGCGTTCTCGCAGTCGCGCAGTATCCGCCAGGCCTTGGAGTACGCCATGCCCATCTCCGCCGCCGCAGCGCGCAAGGAGTGCCGTTCCCGCACCAGCGACAGCAGCGTCGCCAGACCGGGACCAAAACACTTGCCCGCCGTGAACAGCCTCACGGATATGTTGTAACGCATCTTTTCCATATATCCAGTATACCACCCCTTTCCAGAGCCCGTCAACGCTTGACGCTGGTGGAAATGGGTGGTATTGTTGTCCTCAGATGAGAATAACGGAGGAGCGAGATGAAATTTTGCAAAGCCCTGGGCATCACGCCCGGCATAACGGCGCTCATCGGCAGCGGCGGCAAGACGAGCCTGCAAAACCGCCTGGCCGCCGAACTGAGAGCGCGCGGGCGGGTCATACTCTGCACCACGACGCACATAATGCCGCCGCCCGGGATGCGCACGCTGCAAAACGCCTCCGCCGTCGAGGTCCGACGCGCGCTGGAGACCGACGGCACGGTCTGCGTGGGTGAGCCCGGCGACGACGGGCGGCTCCACCCGCCGGTGCTGCCAATAGCGGAGCTGGCGGCGCTTGCGGATTTCGTGATAATAGAGGCCGACGGCTCCAAGCGTCTCCCGCTCAAGGCTCATGCGAGTTTTGAGCCGGTCATTCCTCCGGATACGGCACGCACAGTCTGCGTCGTGGGCCTCACCGGCCTCGGACGGCCGATAGCCGAGGCGGCTCACAGGCCCGGTCTCTTCGCAGCGCTTGCTGACTGCGGCACGGGCGACTCCGCCACGCCGGAGCGGACAGCGCGGGTGCTCAACGCCGAGGCTTTGGCGGACGTCTATTACCTCAACCAGACCGACACGGCGGGGGAGGACCAGGCAAGGGAACTCGCCTCGCTGCTTGAGCGTCCGGCGGCCTGGGGCAGCCTTCAAAAAGGGGAGATAACATGCTGATCTATATCCGCGGTGCGGGCGACATCGCTTCCGGCGTCGCCATAAGACTGCGCCGCAGCGGCTTTCACGTCGTCATGACCGATGTGGCCCGCCCCACCGCCATCCGCCGCACCGTGAGCTTTTCCGGGGCAATAATAAGCGGCAGCCAGAGAGTCGAGGACGTCACCGCCCGGCTGGCGCACACGCCTGAGGAGGCGCTCTCGATAGTGGGCGGCGGCGACATCGCCGTGATGATAGACGAAAGCTGCGCCCACCTCGCGGCGATCCGTCCCGACGCCGTGGTCGACGCCATACTTGCCAAGCGCAACCTCGGCACCACGCGGGACATGGCTCGGGCGGTCATAGGCGTCGGCCCGGGCTTCACGGCGGGCCTCGACTGCCACGCGGTGGTGGAGACCATGCGCGGCCACACGCTGGGGCGGGTGTACTACACGGGTTCGGCCCTGCCGAACACCGCCGTGCCCGGCCTAATAGGCGGCTATGCGGGCGAGCGCGTGCTCCGTGCCCCTGCGGACGGCGTGTTCCGCCAGCTGCACGAAATCGGCGACCTGGTCGAAGCCGGGGACACGGTGGGCACGGTGGAGGGGGAGCCGATGGCCTGCACGATATCCGGCGTCCTGCGCGGCATCCTCGCCGACGGTACGCCCGTTTTCAAGAGCATGAAGGCCGGGGACGTGGACCCGCGCGCCAAGGTCGAGAACTGCTATACCGTCTCAGACAAGGCCCTCGCCGTGGGCGGCGGAGTGCTCGAGGCCGTGCTGTGCCTTACGGGGGCCATTGAAAATGCGGAAAGGGGAGAGGCAGATGGAAAATGAGATAAAGCTCACAAAGCTCGCCAAATGCGCCGGCTGCGGCGCAAAGGTCGGCGCGGGCGTCCTTGCCCAGCTGCTGGAGGGGATAAAGGTCCGCCACGACCCGAACCTGCTCGTCGGCTTCGACAAGAGCGACGACGCCTCGGTCTACAAGGTCACGGACGACCTCGCGCTGGTGCAGACGATCGACTTTTTCCCGCCCATCGCGGACGACCCCTACACCTTCGGCCAGATCGCCGCGACCAACGCGCTCTCGGACGTCTACGCCATGGGCGGCGAGCCGAAGCTGGCGCTCAACCTCATGTGCGTGCCGGAGAAAATGCCCCGTGAGGCCGTGCACGCCCTGCTCCGGGGCGGCTATGACAAGGTCTACGAGGCAGGAGCCGTCATCACCGGCGGCCACAGTATACTCGATGACGAGCCTAAGTACGGTCTTGCCGTCACCGGCTTCGTCCACCCGGAACATATCCTCACCAACTCCGGTGCAAGGGCCGGAGACGTGCTCATTCTCACCAAGCCCCTCGGAATAGGCGTCCTGACCACCGCCGCCAAGGCGGAGCTCTGCTCCGAGGAAACGCTGCGCTATGCCGTGGAGCTCATGACCACGCTCAACAAGTCCGCGCGCGATGCCATGGTAAAATACCGCGTCCACGCCTGCACGGACGTGACCGGTTTCGGCCTGCTGGGCCACTCCTGCGAGATGGCCGAGGGCAGCGGAGTCGCCATAGAGTACGAAGTCGCGCGCTTCAAATTTATCGACGAGGCAGTACAGCTTGCCAAGGAGGGCCTCCTGCCCGAGGGCATGTACCGCAACCGCTCCTTCGCCGAGTGCCGCGTCGACCCCGGCGAGGCCGAGCTCTGGCAGCAGGACCTGCTC
>CAUAHS010000261.1 GCA_958428885.1 uncultured Eubacteriales bacterium | reverse complement strand
GGCGGCTTCGCAATGTCCCATGGCCGCTGTTGAGTATAACGTCAAGAAAGGATGGAATTGACTATGGTTCGTACCTATCAGCCCAAGAAGCGCCAGCGCAAGAAGGAGCACGGCTTCCGCAAGAGAATGGCCACCCGCAACGGCCGCAAGGTCCTCTCCCGCCGCCGCGCCAAGGGCAGAGCCCGCCTCTCCTACTGAGTCCCGCAAGACCCAGCGCGGGATGCGGTAATTAGAGGGGAAGCAGTTGGAGTTTACCGACTCGCTGAAGTTGAATTATGAGTTCCGACGCGCCTACCGAAAAGGCAGGAGTGCGGCGGAGCCATGCCTTGTGGTGTACGCGAGGCGAAACGGAAAGTCGGGCAACAGGCTCGGCTTCACCGTCTCGAACAAGCTCGGCTGCGCAGTTGTGCGCAACCGCGTGCGGCGCAGACTGCGCGAAATATACCGGCTGAACGAGAGCCGGCTTTGCCGCGGGCACGATGTTGTTGTCGTAGCCCGCTCGCGGAGCGTCGGGGCAGATTTTCAGAGACTCGAGCGCGAGTTTCTGCGTGCCTGCGCCGAGCTCGGACTCGTCAAGGAGAGCGAAACGTGAAAAAGCTGCTGCTTGCCATGATACGCTTTTACAGGCGGAACATATCCCCGCTCAAGCCGCCTTGCTGCCGGTTCATACCCACCTGCTCGCAGTACGCCATCGAGGCCATTGAGAAATACGGCGCCCTCAAGGGCGGCTGGCTGGCTCTCAAGCGTATTTCCCGCTGCCACCCCTTCCACTTCGGAGAGCACGAGTTCTACGACCCCGTGCCCTAACAATGCTCCCGCGCGAGCAACCGCCCGGTCATCCGGGACACCACCCACTGAGGAGCAAATGAGATGTTAGATGCAATAGCTAAACCCTTTGGCTGGCTCATGATGGGTCTCTACGAGCTCACGGGGAACTTCGGTGTCGCCACCATACTGTTCTCGCTGTGCGTGACGCTCGTGCTGCTGCCCTTCATGGCCAAGAGCAAGAAGAGCATGATGCGCATGTCCCGGCTCACACCGCGCATGCAGGAGCTCCAGCGTAAGCACGAGGGCAACCAGCAGAAGCTCAACGAGGAGATGGCCCGCCTCTACCGCGAGGAGAAGGTCAACCCCATGTCCGGCTGCCTCTGGAGCCTGCTCCCCTTCCCCATACTCCTCGCCCTCTACCGCGCCGTCGTCAAGCCCCTCACCATCATGATGGGCGTCGACTCGGCGCTGCTCGCCTCGGGCGGAGCCATAGCCAACAAGCTCAACGAGCTGGGCTATGCCATGTCCAACTTCACCACCTCCGGCAACTCCTTCTATGAGGAGATCTACAAGGCCAAGTTCATCAGCGACCACTGGAGCGACTTTGCCGGCCTCTCGGACAAGCTCGTGCAGATGGACTACAACTTCCTCGGCCTCGACCTCTCGAGCACGCCGAACTGGAAGTTCTGGACCTTTGATCTCTCCGCCGGCGCCTGGGCCGTCATCGGGCTGTTCCTCATCCCGATCATATCCACCGGATTGAGCTACCTCTCCATCTATATCAGCCAGAAGATGAACCCCACCACGGCTGCCATGAACGCCCAGCAGCAGAGCACCAACAAGACCATGCTGCTCATCATGCCGCTCATGAGCCTCTGGATAGGCTTCGTCATGCCTGCCGCCATGGGCCTGTACTGGATCATGAACAGCGTGCTCGGTATCATCCGCGACGTCGTGCTCACCGGCATCTTCAAAAAGCAGCTGGACAAGGCCGATGCGGAGCGCATCGAGCGCGAGCGTGCGCGTGAGGAGGAGCTTGAGCGCAAGCGCCAGGAGACGGAGCGTCTGCGCGCCATGAACGCGACGAACGTCAACCGCAATACGAGCAAGAAAAAGCAGCAGGCGCAGCAAAAGCAGCAGGATACGGAGCGCCGTGCCGCCGTCGAGCGCGAGGAACGTGCCGCGAGGCGCGAGAGGCTCGGCGTGACCGAGCCGGAGAAACCCGCCTCCCAGGTCGGCAACCGCAGGTACGCCCGCGGTCGAGCCTATGTTGAGGACAGGTTCGTGAATCCGGAGGCTGCCGAGGAAGCCACGCGTGCCGCCGCGGAGGAGAGCGAGTTCGGCGAGAGCATAGATACCGAGGTCGCCGAGGATGTGGTCCTTGAGACCGCCGCCCCCGCCGCCCCTGTTGACGAGAGCGCTGACGAGCCCGAGGACGAGGGCTTCGTGGAGGAGTCCTTCATAGACGAGGACGAAGACGAGGATCAGGAGAATAAACGATGAAAAAATATCTTGAGAAGTCCGGCAAGACCGAGGACGAGGCTCTGGCCGCCGCCCTGCGTGAGCTGGGCCTGGACCGGGACGACGTCTCGGTCGAGATAGTAGAGCGCGCGAAGAGCGGCTTTCTGGGCATAGGCGCCTCCCCCGCCGTCGTGCGCGTGGAGTACGACGCCCCGGACGAGGAGCCCGTCAAAGAGGCCCCCGCCGCCCCGGTGAGCGAGCCCCAGCGCGCCGAGAAGAAGGCCGAGAAGGCCGCCGAGCCCGCCGCCCCCGCCGTCAGCACCGAGCCCAAGTACACCGAGGGCGTCAAGGCCGACACGGAGCGCTTCCTGCGCGGTCTGCTGGACCGCATGGGCGTGAAGGCGGAGATCGAGATCACCGACCGCGACAACGGCGGCATCCTGGTGAATCTCTCCGGTCCCGGCATGGGCGCTGTAATAGGCCGCCGCGGCGAGACGCTCGACGCCATACAGCACCTCACCAACTACGCCGTGAACCGCGGCAGCGACAAGCGCTGCCACATCAGCGTGGACGCCGAGAGCTACCGCGCCAAGCGCGAGGAGAGCCT
>CAUAHS010000260.1 GCA_958428885.1 uncultured Eubacteriales bacterium | reverse complement strand
GGAGCCCCCTGCTTTGAGGGAGACGAGCTCCGCATGGCAGAGCACCCGGACTGGGGCACCATGATTTTTGACTACTCCCGCCCCCAGGTGCAGAGCTTTCTCACCTCCTCGGCCATGTTCTTCTTCGACAAATACCACGTCGACGGCATCCGTGTGGACGCGGTCAGCTCCATGCTCTACCTCGACTACGGCCGCAGGCAGGGCGAGTGGACGCCCAACAAGGACGGCGGCAACATCAACCTCGGCGCGGTGGACTTCCTGCGCAAGATGAACTCCGCCGTGCTCAGCTCTTTCCCCGGCGCCATCACCATCGCCGAGGAATCCACAGCCTTCCCGCTGGTCTCCCGCCCGCCCGAGGTCGGCGGTCTCGGCTTCGTGTTCAAGTGGGACATGGGCTTCATGCACGACACGCTCGATTACATGTCCATGGACCCCTATTTCCGCAGCCACAACCACAGCCGTCTGACCTTCTCGATGATGTACGCCTTCTCCGAGAACTTCGTGCTCGCCTTCTCCCACGACGAGGTCGTGCACGGCAAGGGCTCCATGATAAACAAGATGTGGGGCGATTACGACACCAAGTTCGCCTCCCTGCGTGCGCTCTACGGCTATCAGTTCGCCCACCCGGGCAAGAAGCTCATGTTCATGGGCGGCGAGTTCGCCCAGTTCATAGAGTGGAACTACAACCAGCAGCTCGACTGGAACCTCCTCGAGTACCCCGCCCACGCCGGTATGCAGAACTATGTCCGCGAGCTGGGCCGCCTCTATCTGAGCATCCCCGCGCTCTCGCGCATAGACGACTCCTGGGACGGCTTCACCTGGCTGAACGTGGACGACTCCGACCGCAGCTCCGTGGCCTTCATGCGCATGTGCCAGCGCTCCTACATGGTCTGTGCGCTCAACTTCACGCCCGTGCGCTATGACGACTTCGTCATCGGCCTGCCGAGACCCGGCGTTCTCAAGGAGCTAATAAACTCCGACGACGTGAAGTACGGCGGCTCCGGCATCCTCAACGCGCCGGAGATAGCCTCCGAGGACACGCCCTTCCTCGAGCACCCCTGCTCCGCAAAGATAACCCTGCCGCCCATGTCGGCGGTCTGGTTCCGCTTCACCCCCGCGCCCAAAAAGCCGAAAAAGGCGGCGAAGTCCGACGGCAAGGCGGCCAAAAAGCCCGCCAAGGCCGCCGAAAAGGCCCCGACCAGGGAGAGCGGCAAGGCTCTGGTAAAGGCCGGAGAAAAGGCAGTTGCCCACCGAGGCGAGCGCGCCATCGCCAAGCGGGGAGAGAAGGCCATCGCCAAGCGCGGCGAAAAGGCCATCGCCCACCGCGGGGAGAGGGCCCTTGCCAAGACCGGCGCCGAACCCGAGGCGAAACCCAAAAAGACGGCAAAGAAGAAATAGTCCCCCGTCGCTCCAGCAACAAAAACCTTCCAAGCGAAAGGACTGATCAACATGAAACGTGAATTCCAACAGCTCCTCCTTGAAAAAGGCCGTGACAGGATGCCGAACGTGCTCATAGCCGCGGCGGAGTGTGCGCCCATCTCCAAGACCGGCGGTCTGGCCGACGTTGTCGGCACGCTGCCCAAGAGCCTTGCCGCCCTCGGCGTGGACGCCCGCGTCATCACCCCGTACCACCGCGTGGTAAAGGACAAGTACCACGACAAGGTCGAACACATGTTCAGCTTTTCGGTGGACCTCGGCTGGCGCAGCCAGTATGTTGGAATTGAACGCCTCGTCGTCGACGGCGTCACCATCTACCTTGTGGACAACGAGTACTACTTCGGCGACAAGATATACAGGGGCGGTCAGGCGGAGGGCGAGCAGTACGCCTTCTTCACCCGCGCGGTGCTCGACGCCATCCCGAACCTGGGCTTCTTCCCCGACGTCCTCCACTGCAACGACTGGCACACCGCCATGCTGCCCATGCTGCTGCGCACGCAGTACGGCTACTACGTCCACGGCAAGATAAAGACCCTGCTCACCATCCACAACATCGCCTATCAGGGCAAGTTCGGCTTTGACTTCTTCCGTGACCTGCTGCGGGTGGAGGACAGGTATTTCACGCCCGAATTCATGGAGCTCAACGGCTGCGCCGCCTTTCTGAAAGCCGGCTGCGTGTTTGCAGACCGGCTGAGCACCGTCAGCCCCAGTTATGCCGAAGAGATCTGCACCCCCTACTACGGCGAGGGACTCGAGGGCATCCTCTCGGCGAGGCGCCATCAGCTCAGCGGCATCCTCAACGGCATAGACAAGAAGGTCTTCAACCCCTACACCGACCAGCTCATCGCCAAGCGCTACGACAAGGGCCACCTCAAGGGCAAGCAGGTCTGCAAGGAGAGCCTCATGTTCGACATGGGCCTCCAGGGCGGAGCGGACGCCCCGCTCGTCGCCATGGTCTCCCGCATGACCGACCAGAAGGGCTTCGACCTCGTGGAGCGCGTGCTCGACGAGATGATGGACTTCGGCATCTGCTTCCTCCTGCTGGGCTCCGGCGAGAGCCGGTACGAGGACTTCATGCGTGAGGCCGAGAACCGCCACCGCGGTCGGGTCTGCGCCTACATAGGCTACAACGAGGAGCTCTCGCACAAGGTCTACGCAGGGGCGGACATGCTGCTCATGCCCTCCCGCTTTGAGCCCTGCGGCCTCTCCCAGATGATTGCCATGCGCTACGGCACGCTGCCCATCGTCCGTGAGACGGGCGGGCTGCGTGACTCCGTCACGCCCTACAACCAGTACACCGGCGAAGGCACCGGATTCACCTTCACGAATTACAACGCCCACGAGATGAAGGACACCGTCGAGCGCGCCGTCAACGTCTACCGCGATCAGCCCGAGGTCTGGAC
>CAUAHS010000259.1 GCA_958428885.1 uncultured Eubacteriales bacterium | reverse complement strand
CCGCCGTCGGCACAGCGCTCTGCCGCGAGGCGGAGCGGGACGGGCGGATTGCTGCGCTCACCGCCGCAATGGCCGAGGGCACGGGTCTTTCACAGTTCGCCCGACACTTCCCCGGGCGGTTTTTCGACACCGGCATAGCCGAGGGGCACACCGTCGCCATGGCGGCCGGCATGGCCAAGCAGGGCATGCTGCCCGTGGCCTGCGTGTATTCGAGCTTCCTGCAGCGCGGCTTCGACATGCTGATACACGACGTTGCGCTGCTGCGCCTGCACGTCGTCTTCGGCGTGGACAGGGCCGGACTCGTCGGCGAGGACGGGGAGACGCACCACGGCGTGTTCGACATCGCCTATCTCGGCGCGGTGCCGGGCATGACGGTCTGGTGTCCCGCTTCGCTCAAGGAGGCGGAGGACATGCTCCACCACGCGCTCTATGGCGAGACAGGTCCCGTGGCCCTGCGCTATCCCCGCGGCGGCGAGGGCGAATATAGAGACGGCGGCGCAGACGCCTTCAAAGTGCTCCGTGAGGGCACGGACGTCACCATCGCCGCCTACGGCACCATGATAAACGAGGCCGTGAAGGCTGCCGGGTGCCTGGAGAGCGAGGGCGTCTCGGCCAAGGTGGTCAAATTGGGCCGCGTCCTGCCCCTGGACGAGGAACCGGTACTGGCCGCTGCGAGGGCGACCGGCAGGCTCGTCGTGGCCGAGGAGGTCTGCGCCTCCGGCTGCATCGGAGAGCGCATCCTGGCCTCCGCCGGGGGCGAGGCGGGCTTTAAGTGCCGCCTGCTGAACCTGGGCGAGGGCATAGTCGGCCAGGGCGGGACGGACAAGCTCCGCTCCCTGGCGGGCATAGACGCCGCGGGCATCGCGGCGGCGGCGAAGGAGCTGATGGCATGAGCGGCGTCAGGCTTGACCAGAAACTGGTGGAGCTCGGCCACTTTGAGAGCAGGGAAAAGGCCCGGGCCACCATTATGAGCGGCCTGGTGTTCGTAAACGGCCAGCGCGCGGACAAGCCAGGCATGGCCGTTAAGGACGACGCAAAGGTCGAGGTCCGGGGCGCAGCCTGCCCCTATGTCTCGCGCGGGGGCTTCAAGCTCGAGAAGGCGCTGCGGGTGTTCCCCGTCTCGCCGGAGGGCCTGACCTGCATAGACTGCGGCGCCTCCACCGGCGGCTTCACGGACGTACTGCTCAAAAACGGAGCGGCGAAGGTCTACGCCGTGGACGTGGGCTACGGCCAGCTCGCCTGGAGCCTGAGGAGCGACAGCCGCGTCGTGGTCATGGAGCGCACCAACGCCCGCGCGCTCACCCCGGACATGTTCCCGGAGAGCATGGACATGGCGGTCATGGACCTCTCGTTCATCTCCGTGCGCCTGGTGCTCCCGGCGGTGTATACGCTGCTGAAGGACGGCGCCCCGGTCGTGTGCCTCATAAAGCCCCAGTTCGAGGCCGGACGTGAGGACGTGGGCAAAAAGGGCGTCGTGCGTGACGCCTCGGTCCACGAGCGCGTGCTGCGGGACTTCCTCGAATTCGCGCCGACGCTGGGCTACACGGTGATGGGCCTCGACTTCTCGCCCGTGCGCGGACCGGAGGGCAACATAGAATATCTCGCATATCTCAAAAAGGGCAGCTATGAGGCGCCCATCCCGGATGCGGCGGAGATAGTCGCCGCGTCCCACAGAGAGTTGGCGAAGTGATGAAAAAAATAGTCCTGTCACCGAATCCCTACCGTGACCGCGGACTGGTGCTCACAAACCGCGCGCGGGAGCTGCTCGAGCGCGACGGCCGGGAGACGGTGATCGCCCCGGTGTTCGTGGACGTGCCCGGGGATTCGAGCATGGTCCCGCTGCGCCGTGCGGCGGAGGACGCCGAGCTCATAAT
The DNA here is from genome assembly GCA_958428885.1 of uncultured Eubacteriales bacterium. Taxonomy (GTDB): domain Bacteria; phylum Bacillota; class Clostridia; order Oscillospirales; family Oscillospiraceae; genus Scatomorpha. Next base: position 999 of record CAUAHS010000259.1, on the reverse strand, counting down.
CTCCTTCGGCGGGGACGGCACCTTCCTCCACGTCGCAAGGCAGATACTGGGCATGCGCATCCCGCTGCTGGGCGTGAACGTGGGCACCAAGGGCTTCATGGCCGGGCTCGAGCCGGAGGATATCGAGCTGGTCCGCCGTGCCGCCGCGGGAGACTACCGCGAGAGCCTGCGCATGATGCTCGACATCGAGCTCCACCGTGCCGACGGCGAGGTCATATATGACTGTGCCCTCAACGACGCCGTGGTGAAGAGCGACGTCAACTGCATAAACCTCACCGTCCGTGCGGACGGGACAGAGATAACCAACTTCGCCGGCGACGGTGTGATAATCGCAACGCCCACGGGCTCCACGGCGTATTCGATGTCGGCGGGCGGTCCGATAGTGGAGCCGGAAGCTGCTAACATCATCATAACGCCCATCTGCGCCCACGTCATGGCGGCGAAATCCTTCGTGCTCTCGCCGGAGCGGACGGTCACGGTCATACCTGAGCGGCTGAGAGGCCGCCGCGCGGTGCTCTCCGTGGACGGCTCGGAGGGCATCCAGCTTGCGAGCGGGGACGAGGTCCGCGCGCGCTGGTCCGGAAACACGGTAATAATGGCGGACATGGAAGTCCGGAGTTTTTACGATACGGCACTTAACAAGCTCACGCAGTCCTGAAGAAGCGGATCCGCCGGGGTCCGCGCAGGCCGGGAGGCCGGAGATTAGGAGGGTTTGGAATGAAAAGCGCTAGGCAGAACACCATCCTTGAGATCATCGCGTCCAAGGACATCGAGACACAGAACCAGCTCATGCAGGCGCTCTCTGAGCGCGGCGTGAAAAGCACCCAGGCGACGCTCTCGCGTGACATAAAGGAGCTCCGCCTTGTCAAGGAGCTGTCCCCGAGCGGGCGCTACCGCTACGCCCAGCCCGCCCACGACGAGACGGCGGGCCACAACGAAAAACTCCGCAAGATATTCCGCGAGGGCTTCGTTGATTGCCACAGTTCCTCCTTTCCGGAG
>CAUAHS010000258.1 GCA_958428885.1 uncultured Eubacteriales bacterium | reverse complement strand
CCTGCCTTCGTCGAGGTATATGCAGATCCTCCTCGCGGTGTGCCCGGCGGCGGAGCCGCTTATGTCCGTGCCCAGCCAGATGGCGAGGCTGGAGAGCTGAAAGTCGCAGTAAAAGTCGAAAAACACGCCCGTCTCGTTGAGGGCGGAGCGCCACTCGTCCTCGCTTATCTCCTGCGGCTCTCCCGAGGAACCGAGCGCCTCTGCGAGAGTTGCGGAGTACCGGTCGTAGGCAGAGTATAGCTCCTGGCCGGAGTACATAACGCCGCAGTGGGCGCCAGCCTCGGGAGTGAGCATCATGCTCAGCGGCTCCGCCGCGGCGGTGTATCCCTGCTGCTGGCCGTAACCCTGCTCCGTCTGCGTTCCGAGCACGCCGGCGCTCAGGCCGTCAGTCAGTCCGAGCAGTCCGCCCCCGCCCGCGAGCAGCACGGCCGAGACCGTGAGCGCCAGGATGAGCACGTCCTGCCCCAGCCCGATGATGCGCCGCTTCGCCTTGGGCGAGAGCGCAGAGAGAAAGCCCTTACGCATCCGCCGGACCCTCCACAGGCAGCCAGACAGTTATCCGCGTGCCCTTGCCGAGACGGCTCTGCAGGTCTATGTGCCCGCCGTGGCGCACGACTATCTCCTGGGCTATCGAGAGTCCAAGGCCCGTGCCGCCGGACTCGCGGCTGCGTGCCTTGTCCACGCGGTAAAAGCGGTCGAACACCTTGGCCGTGTCCTCCTGCGGGATGCCGATGCCGTTGTCCTTGACCGTGCACCAGACCTCGCTGTCCTTCCAGCCCGCGGTCATGCTTATGCGGCCGCCGTCCTTTGTGTATTTTATCGCGTTGGAGACCATGTTCATGAGCACCTGCTCCACGCGCGCCTTGTCGCCGTAGATCTTCGGCAGGGGTATCTCCAGCTCCAGAGAAAACTCGTGCCCGTGCGCCTGCGCCTCCATGAGCGTGGCGTTGTAGACGTCGCGGACGCTCTTTTCAAAGCTGAAGTAGTCGAAGCTGAACTCTATGCTGCCCGCGTCGAAGCGCGAGAGCGTGAGCAGGTCCTGGACTATCTTCGTCATGCGGTCGGACTCGTTCAGGATGACGCCGAGAAAACGCTGACGCACCTCCTGGGGCATGTCCGGCTCGCCCTCGAGCGTCTCGGCGTAGCTTTTGACGCTGGTTATGGGCGTGCGCAGCTCGTGGGAGACGTTGGCCACGAACTCCCGGCGCATCTGCTCCGACTTCTTGAGGTCGGAGAGCGTGTCCTCCAGCTGCACGGCCATGTCGTTGAACGTCCGCGTGAGGACGCCTATCTCGTCCTTGGACTCGTTGTCCACCTTGCCGGTGAAGTCGCCGCCCGCGACCTTCTCCGCCGCGCGGGTCAGGTCCTGGATGGGCGCTATCATGGTCTTGGCCAGCAGCAGGCTGAGAAAGACGGAGATGATGAGGCCGACGCCCATTGCCTCCACGATTATGCGCAGGAGCTGGCTGTTGAGGCTCTGCATCGTGGCGCGGTTGTCGATTACATATACGATATAGCCCGTGGAGCCGCCCTCGATTGGCAGGGCGACGTCCATGTAATCCGCCGTCGGGTCGCTGGCGTAACCGTTGGCGCCGGAGATGGCGGTTATGATGTTGGGCGTGATGGCTATGCCGTTTTCGGGAGTGGTGCTGCCGGCGAGCCAGCGTCCGGTGTCACCCGAGAGGATGTGATAGTTCCTCGTGCCGGTGTCTATGCCGAGGCGGCCGGTGTAGGCGCCCAGCACCTCCGCCATGTTGTCCGGGTTGCCGGCAGCCGCCGCCGAGCGCAGGCCGGAGGCCAGCTCCTCATCGGCAAACACCTCCTGCATGCGGGCGTAGAACTCGTTGAGGTAATAGCTGCGCACACCGCGCGTGAGAAACACCCCCGTCACCGCGGTGAGCGCGATGATGAGGAAGATGATTATGAGCACCAGCTTTGTGTAAAGGCTCCGGTTCATGCGACGTCCCTCAATCGGCGAAGTAATAGCCAGCACCACGCTTGGTCATGACGTAGACGGGCTCGGAGGGGTTGTCCTCCAGCTTCTCGCGCAAGCGCCGCACCGCCACATCCACCGCACGCAGGTCCCCGAAATAGTCGTACTGCCAGACGGAGCCCATCAGCTCCTCGCGCGACATGACCCTCCCCGGGTTCTCCGCAAGGAACTTGATGAGCTCGTACTCGCGCTGCGTGAGCTCCAGCTCCTTGCCGTTCTTGTAGACGGCGCGGCGGGTGCGGTCGATGACTATGTCCTTGACCCTTATCTGGTCGCCGGGCTCCTCTGGCGCTGCGGGCGCCATGGAGGCCGCCCGGCGCATGTTGGTCCGCACGCGGGCCAGCAGCTCGCGCATCGAGAAGGGCTTGGTGATGTAATCGTCCGCACCGAGCTCGAGGCCGAACACCTTGTCCGTCTCCTCCTCGCGCGCGGTTATCATTATTATCGGCACGTTGTTGCCCTCGGCACGCAGCGTGCGGCAGACCTCAAAGCCGTCCATCTCCGGCAGCATGACGTCCAGGAGTATGACGTCCGGGTCGCACTCGCGCGCGAGGCGCAGGCCCTCCGCTCCGTCATAGGCGCAGACGGCCGTCATGTCGTTTTTCTCGAGATTGTACCTCAGTATGTCGACAATGGACCTCTCATCGTCAACGATGAGTACCTTTCTGTTCATTTTCCGGCCTCCAGATATCTCCGGGCCTTGAGCACGGCGATGATGGTCTTGGCGTCGTCTATCTCGCCGCTCATGACCTTTGCCTCCAGCTCGGAGAGCTTGTATTTTTCAACGTTGAGGAACTCGTCCGGGTCGAGGTGCATCTTCCCGCTGTGCAGACCGCGGGCGAGGTAGATGTGCAGCACCTCCGTGGAGAAGCCGGGGGAGGTGC
>CAUAHS010000257.1 GCA_958428885.1 uncultured Eubacteriales bacterium | reverse complement strand
CGTAATATGAAAAGGAGGAGTAGAGCCTGCGCCCGTCCTTTCCCGAGCCTTCAAATTCTTTGCGGAGCCTTTCCGCCGAGGCCCAGCCTATGGCCATGGCGAAGATGGCGGCGACTATGCTGCGCTGAAAAATGCCTTCCATTACAACTCGCCCCTCTCAAGCAGGCCACGCAGCTCCTCTATCTCGTCGCGGCTCAGCCCGCTGTCGCAGAGCGCGGCGGCGAGGACGGAGAGCTTTCCGCCGCAGAGCTTGTCGAGAAAGCGGCGGCTCTGGCCCGCGAGATACGCCTCACGGCTCACAAGCGGCGTATATACGGCGCTCCGGCCCCTTTTTTCGGCCTTCACGTAGCCCTTCTCAGCCAGCCGGGAGAGAAAGGTCAGCAGCGTCGTCGCCGCCATGGGCTTTGCGGTGTGCAGCCGGGCCTCTATGTCCGCCCTCGACGCCGCTCCCCCGCAGTCCCACAGCGCCTGCATGACCTCCAGCTCCCCATCCGGCAGCCGGTTTTTGTCCGTGCTCATAGCCAGACCTCCTTCTACACTTGTAGAGCTTGAGTTTATTCTACAATTGTAGAGGCTGTTTGTCAAGCAAAAAAGCGGACAGCCGCAAAGCCGTCCGCTTTTTAAATGTATTGTGTGTTCAGACTATGGCGTTCTCGCCGTTTATGGCGGAGCGCACGGCCTCGAACATGTCGTGCTGGGCACGCTTGACGTCGCGGGCCAGGAGGCTCTCGTAGACCTCCACGGCGTGGGCGACTACGGGCTCGGTGCCGTTTTTCTCGCAGAAGAGGACGTATATGCCCTTCTGCGGCTCAAAGGTGGAGTTATAGAGCAGGGAGAGGAAGATGTTTCCGCTTATCTCCGCAAGGCGGTGGTAAAACTCCGTGACAAGCTCGCAGCAGCGCTCCAGCTCGCGTTCCGCCTTCAGCTCGTCGAGCAGCGGCTCTAGCGCGTGCAGCTCGGCATCCGTCGCGCGCTCCACCACCAGCCGGGCCACGAGCAGGTCCAGCGCCATGCGGGTCTCGCACAGCGAGCGGATCTCCTTGCTGGTCAGCTTGCCGCCGTTATAGCGCATGATGGCCGACAGCGTGCCGGCGTTGCCCTTTTTCTTGTAGTCCGCGATGTAGGTGCCTCGGCGGGGAATGGTCTCGACAAAGCCGTTGTTGGCAAGCTCGCTCATGCCCGCGTTCACGACCGTCAGGCTCACGCCCATGAGCTCGCACAGCTCCTTCGCCGGGGGCAGCTTGTCCCCGGGCTTGAGCTCGCCGGAGAGGATCTTGTTCTCCAGCTCGCGGACAAAGCTCTCGCGCACAGTAGGCGCCTTTATCTTGTCAAAATTCATCGGTGTCTCCTTGCGTGACCATTTTTTAATATTATAAGCCTTTCGCCCGCTCATGTGAAGCATTATTTTTTTGCAGCAGCTGCACCAACAAGCCCGCTGCATATTGACAGAAATTTAGCATCATGCTAAAATAGTCGTACTATCGTAAAGTGGTCACAGTGTTTTAGTCATATGCATGCCAAATATGAAAGGGGAATGCCGCACAATGACAAGAGACGAGAAGATTTTCAAACTATGTAAGGAGATCACCGACAGGGCCACGGTAATGCTCGGCGTGGAAAAGATCGACACCAACTCGCCTGAGTACTGGGGCGTGGACGCCGCGATGAAGTTCGCGGAGAACAAGTACGGCATGAGCGCCGCGACCGACGCTCTGGACGTTTCGCTCGTGCTCAAAAAGCGCAAGCCCGTCACCTTTGAGGTCATCCAGAATCGCACTAAGATGGAGACCGAGAGGCTGGAAAAGGCGCTGGCGGTCCTGTGCGACACCGGCCTTATCGAGTACCACTGGGAGAATCTCGACGGCAAGAACCCGAACCACGAGAAGCGCTGGGTGCTGGACATGTTCGTCCCCGGCAGCGCCGAGCTCATGGTCATCCACCCCGACATGTGCGACGAGCAGCCCGTCATCGCCAACTTCTTCGAGCGCATGGCCTTCCTGCCCCTCGACGGCGTGACCGAGATGGTGCCTCCCGGCGGTGCCGGCATAGGCATGCACGTCGTCCCCGTTGAAAAGGCCATCCCCGCCGACTGCGAGGCGCTGGACATCGAGCGCCTCTCCCACTGGCTGAAGAAGTACGAGGGCCACATCGGCTGCGCGGTGTGCAGCTGCCGCAAGCAGCAGCGCATCCGTGACGAGGGCTCCGGCGACGTCGAGGCCGAGTGGTGCATAGGCGTCGGCGACTTTGCCGACTACTGCCGTGAGACCGGCAAGGGCCACGACATCACCTATGAAGAGGCCATGGAGATACTCCAGAAGGCTGAGGACCGCGGCTATGTCCACCAGATAACCAACATCGACGGCGAGAACAAGATCTTCGGCATCTGCAACTGCGCCGTCGGCGTCTGCAACGCGCTGCGCACCAGCCAGCTCTTCAACACGCCGAACCTCTCCCGCAGCGCCTACGTGGCCGGGACCGACCCCGAGAAGTGCGTCGCCTGCGGCAAGTGCGTGGAGACCTGCCCCTCCGGCGCCGTGCGCCTGGGCCAGAAGCTCTGCACCAGCGCCGGACCCATCGAGTACCCGCGCCACGAGCTGCCCGACGACACCAAGTGGGGCGAGGACCACTGGGACAAGAACTACCGCGACAACATCGGCTCCATCCAGACCTACCCGACCGGCACCGCCCCCTGCAAGGTGGCCTGCCCGGCGCACATCGCCATCCAGGGCTACATAAAGATGGCCAGCGAGGGCCGCTATAAGGACGCGCTCAAGCTCATAAAGAAGGATAACCCGTTCCCGGCGGTCTGCGGCTCCATCTGCCGCAAGTACTGCGAGGACGCCTGCACCCGCGGCAGCGTTGACGAGCCGCTGTCCATAGATG
>CAUAHS010000256.1 GCA_958428885.1 uncultured Eubacteriales bacterium | reverse complement strand
CACGGGGGCAGAGAGCTGCTTTTTCAACCCCGTGTACGAGAGCGACGAGCTCTCAGAGTTCTCGCTAGACGGGCTTTACGCGCTGCTCCAGGGCCGCAAGGAGCAGCTGCCGGAGGGCAGCTATACCACCTACCTCTTCCAGAAGGGCCTCGACAAGATACTCAAGAAGGTCGGGGAGGAGAGCACGGAGGTCATCATCGCCGGCCACGCGCGGGACAAGCGCGAGACGGTGTACGAGATAGCCGACCTCGCCTACCACGTCATGGTGCTGATGGTGGAGCTCGGCATAAGCCCGGAGGAGGTCCAGCGCGAGCTCGCCTCCCGCCACGTCATCGACCACAAGGTCAAGCAGGAGAAGATGACCTGACGCCGGGAAAAATAAAAGAAGACAGAGCTGACCGTGTCGCGGTTGGCTCTGTCTTCTTTTTTGACGCACTCGCGTGCAGATCAGATCTTCTCCTCAAGCATCCTGATGCAGTCGGAGCAGACATTCTTTCCGCGGTAGGAAACAATGTCCTTGGCGCTGTCACAGAAGATGCACGCGGGCTGATACTTTCTGAGAATGATAGCATCGCCCTCGATGTAGATCTCCATCGAGTCCTTCTCGGCGATATCGAGCGTCCGTCGCAGTTCGATCGGAAGCACGATGCGGCCGAGCTCGTCCACCTTTCTTACAATCCCGGTTGATTTCATTAAATTCCCTCCAAATCTGCCGTGTTCCCGTACACAGCACTAAGAAATTATAAACGAAATCTAACATAAAGTCAACACACGGAGAATATTTATACACGAGGAAATCTTACAATTAACAAGCGGCGCTATTGGGAGGAATGAACAATATGTCTAAAATGTGGACCGTGGCCCTTGTGATATCGGTGCTGTACGGTGCATTTTCGGGTCGGGGAGCGGCGACCGGGCTTGCATCGCTCGAGGGCGCACCGGCGGCGGTGGAGGTCATTCTGGGCACGGGAGGGCTCATCTGCCTCTGGTCGGGGGTCATGGAGGTCATGCGGCGTTCGGGGCTGATGGCGGGTCTCTCGCGGGCGCTGCGTCCCGTGCTTGGGCGGCTCTTTCCCCGGGCTGCGAGGGACCGCGACACGATGGACGCCCTGGCGGCCAACGTCTCGGCAAACTTCCTCGGCCTCGGCAACGCGGCGACGCCCATGGGCATCCGTGCTGCGCAGGGCATGGCACGCCTGTCGGACAGGCCCGGCACGGCCAGCCGGGAGCTCTGCTTGCTGGTGGTGCTCAACACCGCGTCGATTCAGCTGCTGCCTACCACTGCGGCGGCGCTGAGGGCTTCGGCCGGAGCGGCATCGCCATTCGACATCCTGCCCGCCGTGTGGATAAGCTCGGCGGCCTCTGTGACGGCGGGGCTGTTGGCGGCCTCGATACTCGCGAGGCTCTGCGGCGAATGAGCACGCTGGCAGACCTTGCTGCGGCCCTCGTCATTGCGGGCACCGCGCTCTGGGGGGTACTCTCCGGCACGGATGTGTTCGAGGCGATGATCGACGGGATAAAGGACGGCCTGGGCGTGCTGCTGCGCATTTTTCCATCGCTCGTGGCCCTGCTCACGGCGGTGTACATGCTCAGGGCCTCCGGAGCTCTGGAGGCGTTCACGGCGCTGCTCTCGCCGCTGCTGACGCTGCTCGGCATCCCGCCCGAGACGGCGCCGCTCATGCTGCTGCGTCCCGTCTCCGGCAGCGGCGCCCTCGCCGCCGCAACTGAGCTGATAGGCCAGTACGGCCCGGACTCCTACATAGGCCGCACCGCCGCCGTCATGCTCGGTTCAACAGAGACGACATTTTACGTCATCGCCGTCTACTTCGGTGCCGCGGGCATAAAACGCACCCGCTGGGCCATCCCCGCAGCCCTCTGTGCAGATATAACCGGCTTCGCCGTCTCCGCTCTCGCCGTCCGCCTGCTCTGGGGCACGTGAGATTGTGAAAAATTTCTGTAAATTCCCCCGAAAGGCCTTTACAAATCCGAAAAGCTGTGGTATTATTCAGATGCTTTGTTAAATGTATGACATTTAATTTTGCAAGTCTCCTCTCATTTAGATCTTATTTCTCTCTCCCCAAAAGACGCCCGCGTCAGCGGGCGTTTTTTGGTGCGCACAGACCGGCGGAAGGGACTGCGCTTCCAGGGAAATCAGTTTACATAATATTTGACAGCTATAAATTGCCGCCCCGTCCAAAATAGGGAACGGGGCGGTTTTTTATACACGGTACGGCGCATTAAATATCAAGCGCCGAAGGAGGAACTAGATGGGCCGTCCACAAGCGGAGCTCACCAAAATGCCGTTTTTTGCGGGAAAAACAGCCTCACATCTGCTCGGGAGCATGTACTCCGAGAATGCCGAGGCAGACGGCGATGGCGCTGCGCACGCAGTCGGCAAGGAGGAGGCGGGCCTCCAGCACGCCCGGCTCGGCGCCCTTGATGCGGCAGGCGTTGTAGAAGCGGTGGAAGCGGGCGGCCAGCTCCATGGCGTAGCGGTTTATACGGCTGGGGTCGAGCGCCTGGGCGGCATGGAGTATCTCATCCGGCAGGGCGGCCAGCTGCTTTATGACCTCGCGCTCCTGTTCCGTGGTGAGCAGGGAGGCGTCGACGCCGGCGGCGTCGGGAACGGCGTGCCCGTCCGCCGCGAGGTTGCGGATGACGGAGCAGATACGCGCGTGGGCGTACTGCACGTAGTAGACGGGGTTCTCGCTGTCCTCGCGCACTGCCAGACCGAGGTCGAAGTCCATCTGCGTATCGGGGCGGGAGTTGAAGAACCAGCGTGCCGCATCGACGGGTATCTCGTCGAGCAGGTCGCCGAGCGAGATGGCCTTGCCGGTGCGCTTGGACATGCGCACGACCTCGCCGTCACGCATGAGCTTCACCAGCTGC
>CAUAHS010000255.1 GCA_958428885.1 uncultured Eubacteriales bacterium | reverse complement strand
GGAGCCGTGTTCATAGGCGTAGTAGAGCCCGTTGTTGTCGTTATACTCAAAGCTGGTGGTCTTGAAGCTGTTGTAGCCAATCTCGGCATACGTCGCCTCGTCGGTACACTGGTCTACGGCGTCCTCGGAGAAGGTGAGGCCGTAGTCATAGGCGCCGCCCTCGTGCGTGAGGGAGAAGCCCTCGTCCTCGGCGGCCTCTATCAGCTTTTCGCCGATGGAGAAGAGGCTGTGCTCAATGCCGTAGTGCATGCGGTCCGGGTCGCGGTAGAATGCGCCCTCGACATAGGTGCCGAGCACTCCGTCGAGGTGGTCCACGTCGTAGCCGCTCATCTCGGTGTAGCTCTCCTGGCTGCCGCCCGCATGGATGACTATGGCGTCGTAGGAAATGCCGACGTCGGCATAATAGGGCCGGATGCTGCGCAGACTGCCGATCTTCTCAACGTCGCTGATGTCCGTGAATATGGCCATCATGCGCGTGACGCCGCCCTCGGCGGGTATCTCATAGATGATTTCGGCATTGGATACGCCGCACTGGGGCAGGGCCTGCTGGATGTTGTTTATCATTATGGCAAAGGGCCGGTTCGCGCTTATGTCCTCCTCCATGGGCTCACCGCTGAGGGGGTTGGCGTAGGGCAGGGGAGTGGGCGTCGGTTCCGGCGTGGCGGAGGGAGTCGGTGCGGGCGTGACGTCCGTGGTGGGGTCGGGCAGACCCGAGGTCTCGGGCGGCACGGTCCCGCAGGCGGCAAGGGAGAGGAGCATGGCCGCCGCAAGGGCAGCCGAAAGTATCTTTTTCATGGCAAGGACCTCGCATTGCTGAATATATGAAAACAATAATACTCCGGCCCAGCCCCGTTGTCAAACCCGGAGCGGCGTGGTAAAATATAAACAGATACCAAGCGAAATGGAGATGCTTAGTCATGTACGATGAAATAAAAGAACAGGCCCGCGCTGCGATGCAGGAGCTCCTGGAGCTCGCCGCACCCAAGCCGGGCAGCCTCGTCGTCGTCGGCTGCTCCTCGAGCGAAATCATGGGCGCCCGCATAGGCAAGGGCAGCACGCCGGAGGCCGCCGAAGCCGTCGTGGAGGCCATCTACCCGCTCATAGAGGAGCACGGGCTCTACCTCGCCGCCCAGTGCTGCGAGCACCTCAACCGCGCGCTGATAGTCGAGCGCGAGGCGGCGGAGAAGTTCGGCTACGAGCCGGTCTGCGTCATCCCCCAGCCCAAGGCGGGCGGCTCCTTTGCCACTGCCGTGTGGAAGCGCATGAAGGACCCCGTCCCCGTGGAGCACGTCCGCGCCTCCGCAGGTCTCGACATCGGCTGCACGCTCATAGGCATGCACCTCAAGGAGGTCGCCGTGCCGCTGCGCCTCTCTGTCAAGCACATAGGCGAGGCTCCGGTGAGTGCCGCGCGCACCCGGCCGAAACTCATAGGCGGCGTCAGGGCAGTGTACCCCGACAAGGTCTGAGGCAAAAGAAAACCGCCGCACAGTACGTGCGGCGGTTTTTTGTTATTAAAGTGAAGCTCAAACGAAGTGCAGAGCGAGGGTGAGGACGACGAAAGCTAGGCCGACCCACTTGGTGGCCTTTGCGAGCTTGGCGTCCATGGTCTTGGCCTTGCCCTTGGAGAGGAAGGTGTCGGCACCGCCGGCTATGGCGCCGGAGAGGCCGGAACGCTTGCCGGACTGGAAGAGGACGATGACCGTGACAGCGAGGGCGGAGAGGAGCTGCAGAATCGTGAGAGCGATGTACATTTAAATTCAATCCTTTCGGTATCGTAAACACTTATCGCAAAAGAGTGCTTAGATACTATACCACACCATATAGCGGTTTTCAAGCAGAATTTTTCCCAAATGCAAGGTTTTCTCACAAAAAATGCTTTGCGCCCCGGCTGTGGCCGGGGCGCTGGCGTTTCAGGCGCTCGCAGAGGGCGCCGCTGAGGTCTCGGGCATGGTCGACACGTTGACATCGACCGTGGGCACCGGCTTGGGTGAAGCGGTCATGTTGGTGGTGACGTCGGCGGGCTTATCGGTTATAACGCCGTCGTCAGTCCTGGCGCAGCCAGAGAGCACGCACACGAGCGCCGCAGCGCTCAGGAAACAGGCAAGCAGCTTCTTCATAGCGATCTCCTTCACAAAAAGTTTACGACCATATGATGCTCTTTTTCGAGAAAATTATGTTGCAATTTTTAAAAAATCATATAATATAGTTGTGCACAGTTAGTGCCATAAAACACTAAGGAGGAATAATATAATGGAGCTTAAGGACAGCAAGACTTTTCAGAATCTCGCCACTGCCTTTGCCGGGGAGTCCCAGGCCCGCGTGAAATATGAGTTTTATGCCTCTCAGGCGAAGAAGGACGGCTATGAGCAGATCGCGGCCTTCTTCACCGAGACTTCCAATAACGAGAAGGAGCACGCCAAGCTCTGGTATAAGCACATGGCGGGCGGCAAGGTCGGCCCCACCACCGAGAACCTCAAGCTCGCCGCCGAGGGCGAGAACTACGAGTGGACCGACATGTACGCCGGCTTCGCCAAGACCGCCCGTGAGGAGGGCTTCGAGGCTCTGGCCAAGCAGTTCGAGGGCGTTGCCGCCATCGAGAAGCTGCACGAGGAGCGCTACCTCGCCCTACTCAAGAACATTGAGGAGGCCAGGTGCTTCTCCCGCATAGGCGAGCAGGTCTGGATCTGCCGCAACTGCGGCCACGTCCACGTCGGCGCCACCGCCCCGGCTGTATGCCCCGTGTGCGCCCATCCGCAGGCCTACTTCGAGCTCCGCGCCGAGAACTATTGATTGCACAGACACAAATCCCGCCCGGGAAATCCGGGCGGGATTTGTGTCTGTAAAAAAGGCCTCGACGGCCTTTTTTACAACAAAGTCCCCCGGCCGCGAGCGGCCGATGGAGAC
>CAUAHS010000254.1 GCA_958428885.1 uncultured Eubacteriales bacterium | reverse complement strand
CCACCACCTTTGAAAAGGTGGACGAAACTTTCAAACGCGCGCTTTGCGCGCGGGGACGGGCGATTACCATTTAAAATCTGCGTGGTTTGTGATAAAATAGCCTTACAAGGAGGCGACTCACATGAAAGAACGCATAGAAATAATCCAGGGCGATATCACCCGCTCGCGGGTGGACGCCATTGCTAACGCTGCCAACACCTCGCTGCTCGGCGGCGGGGGAGTGGACGGGGCTATACACCGTGCGGCAGGTCCGGAGCTGCTGGCCGAGTGCCGCACCCTGCACGGCTGTGAGACCGGCAAGGCCAAGATCACCAAGGGTTACGACCTGCCCGCAAAATACGTCCTCCACACCCCCGGTCCCGTCTGGCACGGCGGCAGCCACGGCGAGCCGGAACTGCTCGCGGGCTGCTACCGCTCCTGCCTCGACCTTGCGGCTCAGTACGGCTGCAAGACCGTGGACTTCCCGTCCATAAGCACCGGCGTCTACGGCTATCCCGTGGACAAGGCCGCCGCCGTTGCGCTGCGGGCCATCCTCGAGAGCCTTGAGGCCCACCCGAACATCGAGCGCGTGCGCATGGTCTGCTTCGACTCCCGCACCAAGGCCGCCTATGAGGCCGCCCTAGCCGCGCTGTGAGCCGCAGACTCACCATCACCGTCCCGCCCGAGTGCGACGGGCGGCGCATCCGCAGCATACTCCAGGGCCAGCTCGGCCTCTCCGCCGGGCTGGTGACCCGCCTTCGCCACCGCGAGGGTGCCGTATTGCTCAACGGCCGGCCGGCCAAGACCCTTGACCCCGTCCACGCTGGCGACACGCTCAGCGTCGAGGTCGGGGACGAGAAAAGGGGCGCCTTTGCCCCCGCCGGACCCCGCCTCTCCGTGCTCTGGGAGGACGAGGACATCCTCATCATCGACAAACCCGCCGACATGGCCGTCCACGGGCGCTCCGAACACGGCGAGCCTACCGTAGGCTCCGCCGTCGCCGCTTATCTCGGCACGGCAGCGCCCTTTCACCCCGTGAACCGGCTCGATCGCGGTACCACGGGCGTCATGTGCGCCGCCAAGACCGGCTACATGCACGACAGGCTCCGCCGGATGCTGCACACTCCGGCGCTCAGGCGAGAGTATCTTGCCATAACCGTGGGCGTGCCCGAGCCCGCCTCCGGCGTTATCGACCTGCCAATAGGCCGGCGTGGCGAGGAAAAGCGCTTCTGCGTCAGGCCCGACGGTGCGCCGTCGGTCACCGCGTACGAGACTCTTGCCTCCGGCGACGGCCTGGCGCTGCTCCGGCTCCGGCCTGAGACGGGGAGGACCCACCAGATACGTGTCCACCTCTCCGCCATCGGCTGCCCCATCCTCGGCGACCGGCTCTATGGCCGGACGAGCGCCGAAATATCGAGACCAGCCCTGCACTCGGCACGGCTCACGCTCGTCCACCCGCTCACCGGCGAGACCATCGTGGCCGTCGCCCCGCTCCCGGAGGATATGAGCGCCATCCTCACGTCCCATGCCCTCGCCCAGCCCTGACCCCCGCCCGCGCGCGTTGCGCGCAAAGAGCGGGCGGAGACTGAGCTCGTGTCAGGCGTAGCGCTGGGCGCCGTCGGGCGTGACGTAATAGACCCGAGCCAGACCGCGGATGGCGCGCGAGAGCTCCATCAGGTCGCTCTCCGTGCCCTCAGGTATGGCTACCGGTCGGATTGCAATGTCCGTGTCAAAACCAGCGCTTACGGCTGTGTGCGGCACTTGCGTGCCGATGATGACCTCCAACTCCTCCGACAGCGCCGAAATGTCCCCGACCCGGCCCAGCTCTACTCCGTCTACACTCACCGCCCACGCCTGCTCGACCCCGCCCGAGGCGTACAGTATCGCCTCGGTCAGTTCCCTCACATCACCACGTGCCGGCAAAAGCGAGAGCCTTGCCTCCGTCTCAAGCTCCGGCAGCTCGGTCCCACCCCGCGACACTTCCTCCGCCGCCGCGTACGCCGCCCGCTGTGCGTTCTCCAGACTCCGCCGCGACCAGCTCCCCTCCAATGCTTGCCCGTCCACGCTCACGCTGTACACCAGCTTCAGATTCGCCGCCGTCACCAGCAGCAGGGCACATATGAGCAGTACGGCCTTCTTCAGCAGCATTTGAAATCACCTCACCAGTTAACATAACACATCCAAATCCCGAGTCAAGGCCTTCGGCAAAAGCTCCCAAAACCAGCGCGTTTTCTCACGGCCTGTCCGCATAGACTGCTTTTGAGAGGAGCGTGAAGGCATGGGCTACGAGGACAAGGCGGCAGCAGCGGCAAAGCCGCACCGCATAGTTTTGGATGAGCGCGCGAGGCTCTCGGTCACTGGAGTCAGCGACGTGCTGAGCTTTGACGAGGACAGGATAGTCATGCACACGGTGAAGGGCGAGCTGACCGTGGTGGGGGAGGGACTGCACATAGGCAAGCTCAGCCTCGACACGGGGGAGCTGTGCGTGGAGGGCAAGGTGAGCGACCTCAGCTATGAGGAGGCGGCCCCCGCGGGCGGCTTCTGGAGCCGGCTGTTCGGCTGAGTATGGAGCAGCCGGTGTACGCCCAGGCTGTGCAGGCGGGCTTGGCCCTGCTGCTCGGCGTCGGGCTGGGGATAGTTTACGACGCGCTCAAGGCGGTCAGGCTCAGAGCGAGGCGGAGCAGGGCGGGGAAGGTGCTGACCGCGGCGGCGGATATCCTGTTCTGCGCGGTCATGGCCTTTGCGCTCTTCAGCTTCGGCCTGGGCCCGGGCGAGGGGAGTCTCAGGGCGTTCATGCTCTGCTGTGCGGGCTGTGGCTGGGGGCTGTATGCGCTCACACTCTCGCCTTTTGCGCTGCGTTTTTTCGGATTTGTTGTCAAATGGCTGTGCAAGGCGGCCGCACCGGGGCTCAGGTGCTTGTCAAAACTCCAAAAAAACAAATTTTTTCAAAAAAATATCTTCCCAAAAATTCGCACAAGGTTTACAATGATGAAAACCCGCCGAGGGCAGT
>CAUAHS010000253.1 GCA_958428885.1 uncultured Eubacteriales bacterium | reverse complement strand
ACAGGCTCCACGGCGAGCTCGTCGGCTACGAAAAGATGGGCGGCAGAACGTATGCCTCCTTTTCATATTACGCCGCGCTGCCGCTCTTTCTGCTCATATACGCCGTGGCGGTGCTCATTGCGTTGAGCGATACGGCCCAAAACATGCTGCTGAGCATGTTTTTCTCCGTATTCCTCACGCTCTCGGTCTACTATGTAGTCCTCGCTCCGCTGATCCCCTGGCTGAGGCGGCACATCAGCGCATGGTCCTGCGCTGCGCTCTGGCTGCTGCCAAATCTGCTGTATATCACCATGACCAAATATATGTACCTCTCGGAGCCGCTCTTCATTCTCGAGCTCAAGGGCGGACTCGCCATGACGCTGTTCTATGTCTGGTTCGCGGGGTTTGTACTAGTCATGGCCTGGAAGATATGCGAGCACCTCTCCTTCCGCCGCAGCGTGCTCAGAAACGCGGAGAAGGTAAAAAGCGAGCTCTGGGAGGAGGTTTTCCGCCACATCTGCGGCGTGAAGTCGAAGCTGCCGCCGCTCATGCGCTCGCAGGATGTCACAACTCCGCTCACGGTGGGGCTCTCACGCGGCAAAATGGTAGTCCTGCTGCCCCTGCGGAGCTATTCCGAGGAGGAGCTCCGGCTCGTACTCACGCATGAGGCGATACACATAGCGCGAAACGACTCCTACTCCAAATTCGCGCTTGTCAGCATCGCCGCGCTCTGCTGGTTCAACCCGCTGGTCTGGCTGGCGATGCGCAAGAGCGCCGAGGACATAGAGCTCTCCTGCGACGAGTCCGTCACCTTCGGCACGAGCGCGGACGAGCGGCGGCGCTATGCCGACCTCATACTCAGCTCCGCAGGCGACGGGCGGGGCTTCACCACCTGCCTCTCGGCCAAGGCGTCCTCGCTCCGCTACCGGCTCAAGAACGTCATGCAGCCCGCGATGAAGAGCTCCGGCGCGCTGGTGATAGGTATCGCGACCTTCCTGCTCATCCTCAGCTGCGGGCAGGTGGCCCTCGCCTACGGCGGCGGCACGGGTGAGGAGCTCATCTTCAACTCCGAAGACCCGGCGCTCTACGTTGTCGACGATAGCGACTGCACCGACCCGGACGGGCTCAAGGACTACATCGCCTCCCTCGAACTGCGAGAGCTCACCAGCGGCTACGACTTCGACTACGGCCCAGACATTCGGCACAAAGGCATGCTCTTTGACACTCCCAACGGGCAGCTCTATATCGGTTTCTTCGACAACATCCTCGAATATTTCGGCCCCGGCAGCCATCGAATAGTCTACTACTACCTCCCCGAAGGCACGGACTGGGCAAAGCTCGACTCCTTCTTCCCGGCTCCGGACTCGTGATGTCCCGCCGAAAAAACGCCCGCCGGTCCATGCCGGCGGGCGTTTTTGCCTGGTCGTACGGCGCTTAGTCGTCCTGGGCGAGAGTTGTGTCGGCGGCCAGCAGCAGCAGTCGGGCGAACTCCGCACGTTCGGCGTCCGTCATGCGTTCGGTCATGAGCCGGAAGCACCCGTCTATCTGCTCCCGGACGAAGGGATAGACCTCCCGTGCCCTGTCCGTGGGGCGGATGTCGTAGGTGCGCTTGTCGCGGGCGTTGGTCGTGCGGATGAGAAAGCCGGTCTGCTCCAGCTTGGTGACGGTCTTGGCGATGACGCTCTTGTCCAGCGAGAGCCGCTTTGTGATGTCGTCCTGGGTGAGGGAGCCGAAGTCACAGACGATGAGGATGACAACTGCCTGTGCCGCTGTGAGGCCGAATTCCGCACAGCTGCCGCTGAGCCAGATGTGGGATTTCCTGTACAGGATGGAAATTGCCTTGAACGGGCTGTCCGTGATGCCCGACATGCCGTCCGCCTCCTTTGCGCGGTATCTCCGAGGCAATTATATGCCCATTTGGTGGCGCATGCAACCATATATTGCCCCCAAGGCGCGCAAAACCCGCCCCGGCAAACGCCGCAGGCGGGTATCGCGTTTTATTCACTCCCACTCCACCGTCGCCGGGGGTTTGGAGGTGATGTCGTAGACCACGCGGGAGATCTCGGGGACCTCGCCGGTGATGCGGTCGCTGGCGCGGGCTAGGACTTCGAGGGGGAGGCGGGTCCAGTCGGCTGTCATGAAGTCGTCGGTCGTGACAGCACGGAGGGCTATCGTCTCGCCGTAGCTGCGGGCGTCGCCGCGCACGCCGACGCTGCGGGTGTCGGTCAGCACGGCGAAGTACTGGTCGGGCATGTGCTCGAGGCCGGCCTTCGCCACCTCGTCGCGGAACACGGCGTCGGCGCGGCGGAGTATGCGCAGCCGCTCCTCGGTGACCTCGCCTATGACGCGCACGGCGAGACCGGGACCGGGGAAGGGCTGGCGGTTCACCAGCTCCTCGGGCAGGCCCAGCTCACGACCCAGGGCGCGGACCTCGTCCTTGAAGAGCTCGCGCAGAGGCTCGACAACGCCCTTGAAATCCATGTCCTTCGGCAGGCCGCCGACGTTGTGGTGACTCTTTATCGTCGCCGCCTCGCCGGAGCCGCTCTCGATGACGTCCGGGTAGATGGTGCCCTGGACGAGGTATTCGGGGCTGCCCAGTCTGCGGGCCTCGGCCTCGAACACGCGGACGAACTCCTCGCCGATTATGCGGCGCTTGGCCTCGGGCTCGGTCACGCCCTTGAGACGGCTGAGGAAGCGCTCGCGCGCGTCGACGCGCACGAACTGCAAGCCGCTGCGTCCCTTGAAGGCGCGCTCCACCAGCTCGGCCTCGCCCTCACGGAGCAGGCCGTGGTCGACGAACACGCAGACGAGCCTGTCGCCCATGGCCTTGTCGAGCAGCGCCGCCGCGACGGCGGAGTCCACGCCTCCGCTCAATCCGCAGAGGGCGCGCTTGCCGGCGAGCTCACGGCTGTATTTTTCGATGGTGCGCTCGGCGTAGCTGCCCATGTGCCAGGTGCCGGCGCAGCCGCAGATGTTGTAGAGGAAGTTGCGGAGTATTTCCGTGCCGCGCTCC
>CAUAHS010000252.1 GCA_958428885.1 uncultured Eubacteriales bacterium | reverse complement strand
ACCGCCACCCGCGCTCAGGCTGCGGCCCTCATCATGCGCTACCTCGAGGCGTAAACCCCAAAATTCAACAGCAAGAGGCCCGGGAGGTTAACCTCCCGGGCCTTTTTTACGCCTGCAGCGGGAAAAATCGGTAAAATGCCGAATAAAAACGTCCAAATGCACGAAAACGGCCACATCACGCACCGTGTGTTGCATTATTTCCCGAGTTCTGCTAAAATATAAAAAACATTGTTTGGGTGCATCGAATGAAGCTGCGCAAATACATCCCTATTATAATCATGTTCTGCCTTGCAGCCGCGGCGGCGATACTCATGCTCGCAGGTGACGGGGTCACGGTCGAGATGCTGACAAGCTATGCTCCGAAGAACACCTTCGTCGCCGTGCTTGTCGCGCTGGCTGCCTATGCCGTCAAGAGCCAGACGGTTTTTGTGCTATACGGCGTCGTGGCAACGGCGGTGGGCATAGTGTTTGAGCCTCCGCTCTCGCTTTTCGTGAATGCTCTGGGCTCCGTCATATGTATAAGCGTGCCGTATTTCACCGGCCGGGCCTCCGGCGGAGAGGCGGCGCAGAAGCTGCTAAAAAAGTACAAACGCATCGGCGAAGTCTACGAGGACAACCGTGACAACCTTTTCCTCGTCTCTCTGGTACTGCGTGTCACCAACCTCTCGAACGACATTCTCGGCCTCTTCTTCGGTGCGCTTAGGATGAACTATTGGCAGTACCTCGCCAGCAGTTTCATCGGCATATTGCCGACCATGGTGCTGTACACCGTGCTCGGCAACGACCTCGACCTGACCAGCACGCCGGTAATGATCTGCCTGGGTGTCGATGTGGCGTGCATAGCCGCGGCATGGTTCGTGCTGAGGCTCAGGAAAAAGAGAAAGGGGAAACCAAATGAAGAAAAAGCTCTCTGACGGCAGAGAGTCCAAGCGTCAGGCCCTGCTACGCAAGAGAAAAGAGGAGCCGGCTGCGTTCTGGACCTATGTCGTTCTGCGCTTCATCGTTATACTCATACTCATCCGCTGCATCCTCCGCGGCGATATAGAGAGCGCCTTCGTCTGCGTGCTGGTGCTTGTCATCTATACGCTGCCGCTGCTGGTGGAGACCAGGCTCGACATCGAGATACCGACGGCGCTTGAGGTCATAATCTTCGTCTTTGTCTTTGCGGCGGAGATAATGGGCGAGCTTCAGGCGTACTTTATCAAATACTCGAACTGGGACACCATCCTGCACACCAGCGCGGGCTTCCTGCTGGCAGCCGTAGGCTTCTCGCTGGTCGACCTGCTCAACCGCAGCGAAAACGTGAAGGTGCAGCTCTCGCCGGGCTATCTGGCGATAACCGCGTTCTGCTTCTCGATGACCATCGGCGTGCTCTGGGAGTTCATTGAGTTCTCCGCCGACCGGCTGTTCCTGCTCGACATGCAGAAGGACACCATCGTGAACCAGATCTCCTCCGTCAGCCTGGACCCCACCAACAGCAATGTTTCCATCACGGTAAGGAATATCAAGGACGTCATCCTGGTCACCGGAGACGGGGAGATGCCGCTCGGACTCGGAGGCTTCCTCGACATCGGGCTTTACGACACGATGGAGGACCTCTTTGTAAACTTCATCGGTGCGGTGGTCTTCTCCGTCGCAGCGTTCTTCGAATGCCGCAGCGAAAAGCGCCCCCTCACAACGGCCCTAACGCTCAGGAAAAAGCGCAAGAGCACCGGAGGGGACGCTGCAAAATGATTCAGGCACAGGCTGAGAGCACCGTGTCAAAGACCTTGCCGGGCATCTTCACAAAGTACCAGCCGAGGCACTGATAGCCCACGTAGCCGCCCTCGATGAGGCGCAGCTCTACGGTAGTGCCGTCGGACTGGGAAAAGAACAGGTGGCCCTGCACGGCGCTGTCGTAGATGTCGGGGTCGGTCTCCCAGGTGTACACGAATTCTCCGGCGCAGAGCTCGTCGAGGAAGGCGGAGACGGTGTCGTCATCGAGGCCGAGCGGCTTGAAGTCATAAACGGCATTGTTCCAGTCGTCGTGCGTGAGATACATAATGCTCTCCATGCGCTCGGCCAGATGCAGGCGGGTGTCGAAGAGGTCGGCGCCGGTGTCGAGCGTGATGCCGTTGAGCCGCTCTAGCAGGAGGGCCGAGCCGTCGCCGCCGAGGCAGCAGATGCGGAAGCCGGGGTCGTAGCCGACGACGGTGTAGAGCTCGCCGGACATGGTGCCCGCGAACTCGACGTAGTCGGACTCCTTGGACCACTCGTCGAGGCTGCCCGTCGCATGGCCAAGGTACTCGCCAAGCAGGGGGGCGGCGATGTCGAGCCACTCGCCCTGGGTGTAGACCGCGCCGTCGTAGACGACGCAGGCTATCATGTCGGCGGCAAGGCCGTCCGCGGGCTCCGGCAGCTCGATGGCGGGGATGTGGACGCCGCCCGAGATTTCGGCGGACGTGCTGCTCTCGGCAGGCGGGTCGTCGGGGCGCTGGGAAATAGTCGCCGAGGGCCGCATCTGTACGGCCAAGGCAATGATCACACAGGCTGCAAGCGCGGCGGCGAGGTAGTATACGCCGCGCCTGCGGCTCTTCTTTTTGTAGTCGGCGGCCTCGTCGATGAACTTGTCGTCGATGTCGCCGAGGCAGCGGGAGAGGCGGTCGTTTTTCATAGGGTGATATCCTCCGAAATGAGCGCTTCTCTGAGCGAGGCACGGAGCCGCATGAGAAGCGAGGCGGTTTTGGATCTGGTCCAGCCCATGCGTGTAGCCAGGGCGGGGACGCTGTCGAGGTACCAGTAGCGGCGGACGAAGGCGACGCGGTGCTCGCGCGGGAGCGAGGCGAGCCAGCGGTCGATGCAGGCGGTGATCTCGGCGTCGGCAACGGCGCGCTCGGGCGAGGAGGGGGAGGCGATGGCG
The DNA here is from genome assembly GCA_958428885.1 of uncultured Eubacteriales bacterium. GTDB lineage: Bacteria > Bacillota > Clostridia > Oscillospirales > Oscillospiraceae > Scatomorpha. The sequence continues at coordinate 106 of CAUAHS010000252.1, read as the reverse complement.
CTCTCCTACCCCTTGTATGCCTGGCGAAAACTCAAAGCGGAGTACGGGGACAGGGCGGCGGCGATCGCCTCGGCGAGGAGCGCGGGCGTCTGCGTGCGCTTTGAAC
>CAUAHS010000251.1 GCA_958428885.1 uncultured Eubacteriales bacterium | reverse complement strand
TTTTCAGGCCGGGCAGCTGGTACTACTCGACCTCGACCGGCCACCCAATAGCGGCGATGAGCGAGAACAGCGTGTACTTCACGATGGGTCCGCTGGGCGGCTCTGAAATAGGACGCGACGACCCGCTGTGGGACGACTATATAGAGACGTGTGAGGCCGTCAGCACCGCCATAAGAGAGAGCATAGCCGTTGATGAGCCCTCGTCTATGCCGGCGCTGGACACCGACGCTGTGATCGACGCCTCGGTCAGGCTCGCAGCGCGCGGCGACGCTGACCTGACCCGTGCTGAAGCCGCACAGCTGGCCTTTGACCTGCTTTCGGCGGAGAACAAGGCAGAGACGTATCCGCTCAATTACACCGACGTGAAGCCAGGCAGCGAGGCCGCGCAGGCCATCTCGTATCTCGCGAGCTACGGCCTGCTGACGCGGTATTCAAGGGACGGCGAGGACCTCGATGGCGGGCTGTTCCGCCCCGACGAGGACATCAGTCGTGCGGAATTTGTCACGCTGCTGCACCGCCTGTCCTTCCAGCCCTGCCCGCTGGCTTACGGTGAGATGCTGGAAAACGTCGGTATCGATTACTGGGCGTGTTCCTATGTGGACTACGCCTGGAAGTGCGGCTGGCTGGAGCTCAGCGACGGCGACATCCGCGCCGACGAGCCGATAACCTGCGCCGAGGCCGCCAGGGCGCTCATGTGTGTCGCCGCAGATGGCTATCCCACCCCAAGCTTTGAGAACCAGGAGCTCGGGCAGATACCGGTGCTGCTCAGCCTTGCGTCGGATGACTTGACAGACAGCCTGGGCGAGCTGCCCGAGTATGGCCCAAGCGAGGAGGAATACGCCTGGAAGCTGCTGCTCATGGCTAAGGAAACGCTGCGTGACTTCAAGTTTGTCAGCCTGGAGCCGACGCTCGATGAATTCATTCCAAGCGTTGTGCTCTGCGAGTACAGCGAATTGGGCATGGGCACGCCGCTTATACTCTACGCAACTTTCCCGGGCACATTTTCGTGGTTTGGCCTGAGCTTTACGGACGAGGACGGAAAAGAGTGGCAGCTGACCATAAACGCCGACTGGTCCTCTGACGAAGGCGGCGTGTCCCTCAATACGTATTACATGCAGGACTGGGAATGACCCAGCGCAAAAAGCCGCCGCCCCATTTTGGGGCGGCGGTGTTGCTTACGCCGGTTCCAGCTCCTCGTCGAGCCAGGTGTCGGTGGGGGAGAGCTTTCTCGTGAAGATCCGCGCGCTGTCGGCGGGGTATTTGTTCTGGTGGAACTTGAATATCGTCTCCTCCGTGCCGGGGAGGCGGCCAATTATCTCGATCTTACCCTTCGGGTGGCTCATGACGTAGCGTATGGACTTGCCGATGCCGTTCTGCATGGCCTTTGCGCCGTCCACTATGCCGATGCCCTCGGCGAGCGGGACCTGGAAGCGCCCCTGCACGCCCCGCACGGGGCGGCACTGAAACACGTAGTAGGGCGACACGCCTATCCGCGTCAACCCCGCGAGCAGTTCGCCCAGCACCTCGGGCGAGTCGTTCACGCCACGCAGCAGCACCGTCTGATTGCGAACCTGCACACCGCGGCTCATCAGCGCCCAGACAGCCTTTTTCGCCTGCTCCGTGAGCTCCCGCGGGTGGTCGAACTGTGTCACGACAAAGAGCGTCTTGCGCTTTGCATAGCGCTCAAAGAGCTCCAGCAGCTCCGCGTCGCCGTAGATTCGCTCCGGCAGAGTCACCGGCACGCGGGAGCCGAAGCGCAGCAGGTCGATGTGGTCGATGGCGCACAGGCCCTCGAGATAGCGCTCGATGACGCTGTTCGGGTTCATCAGCGCGTCGCCGCCGGAGATGAGGACGTTCGTGACCTCCTTATGTTCGGCAACGTAGGCTATGGCCTCGTCCGCGCGGCGGTTGAGCTCGTCCTCGCTCAGGCCGACCATGCGCTTGCGGAAACAGTGGCGGCAGTACATCGCGCACCGATTTGTCGAGAGCAGCAGCACCGTCGGCGGGTATTTGTGCTGCAAACCCTCCAGCTTGGTGTTCGAGGCCTCGCCGCTCGTGTCAAACGAGCCGCCGGGGTCCAGCTCGTCCAGAGACGGGATGCACATCCTTCCAATGGGGTCATCCGGGTCCGAGGTGTCAACAAGGGATAGGTAATAGGGCGTTATCATCATGGGAAAACGTTTCGCTATCTCTTCTCTGCGTTGTGCCTCCTCCGGTGACAGCCCAAGCTTCGGCGCCAGCTGCTCCATGGAGCGCACGCCGTTTTCCAATTCCTTTTGCCAGCTCATAGCTGCACCTTCCTTCATTTATGATTTAAATTAGTAATATTATACCACATTTTGAATCATGCCTGCAAGGGCCGATTTCTGTTGAAATATACGAAATGCCGGGTTATAATCGGGTAAAACACACAAAGAACGGTGGGATAACAGGTGGAAACCGCGATTTTCGAGCTCTGCGGCGAGCGCGAACTCAACCCCCGGCGGACCTTTGACTGCGGTCAGTGTTTCCGCTGGAACGAGGACGAGACCGGCCGCTGGCGGGGCGTGGCCTCCGGAAAGGCGGCGGTCGTCTGGGCCGAGGAGGGCCGGACGTACATCGAATGCGCCCTGGAGGACATATATTTCTGGCGCGACTACCTCGACATGGAGACGGACTATGACGCCGCGCGGCGGAGCATCGAGGTCTGCGACTATCTGCGCGACTGCGCAGCCTACGGCGAGGGCATACGCATACTCCGCCAGGACAAGTGGGAGGCGCTGTGCTCGTTCATCATCTCCCAGTGCAACAACATCCCGCGCATAAAGGGCATCGTGGAAAAGCTCTGCTCGCTCTACGGCGACGCGGTGGAGGCCCCCTGGGGCGAAGCGCGCTCGTTCCCGTCGGCGGAGCGCGTGGCGGAGCTCGACGAGGCCGACCTAGCGCCGCTGCACTCGGGCTACCGCGCGCCCTACATACTCGCTGCGGCGAAGGCCGTCGCCTCCGGCGAGCTCGACCTCGAAAAGACCGGCCTCCTGCCCTG
>CAUAHS010000250.1 GCA_958428885.1 uncultured Eubacteriales bacterium | reverse complement strand
TGCGCACGTCGCTGGGCTCCATGTCGGAGTTGATGTAGTTGGAGAAGTAGGGCGTGCCGTACTTCGCGGTCATCTCAAAGAGCAGCTTGTTGTTCTCGGTGGGGCTCCAGTCGAAGTCGCGGGTGATGGAGTAGGTGGGGATGGGGTACTGGAAGCCGCGTCCATTGGCGTCGCCCTCGATCATGATGTCGATGAAGGCCTTGTTGACCATGTCCATCTCGGCCTTGCAGTCGCCGTAGGTGAAGTCCATCTCCTTGCCGCCGACTATGGCCTTCTGGTCCTTGAGGTCATTGGGCACGGTCCAGTCGAGGGTGATGTTGGAGAAGGGCGCCTGGGTGCCCCAGCGGGAGGGGGTGTTCACGCCGTAGACAAAACTCTGGATGCACTGCTTGACCTCTTTGTAGTTGAGGTTGTCCACCTTGACGAAGGGGGCAAGGTAGGTGTCGAAGCTGGAGAAGGCCTGGGCGCCGGCCCACTCGTTCTGCATGATGCCGAGGAAGTTGACCATCTGGTTGCAGAGGGTGGAGAGGTGGCTGGCCGGGGAGGAGGTTATCTTGCCGGGAATGCCGCCGAGGCCCTCCTGGATGAGCTGCTTCAGGCTCCAGCCGGCGCAGTAGCCGGTGAGCATGGAGAGGTCGTGCAGGTGGAGGTCGGCGTTCTTGTGGGCGTTTGCGATCTCGTCGTCGTAGATCTCACTGAGCCAGTAGTTTGCGGTGATGGCGCCGGAGTTCGAGAGGATCAGGCCGCCGACGGAGTAGTTCACCGTGCTGTTTTCCTTGACGCGCCAGTCGCTGGCGTCGAGGTAGGAGTCCACGACGTTCTTGTAGTCGAGGTAGGTGGAGCGCATGTTGCGCAGCTTCTCGCGCTGGCGGCGGTAGAGGATGTAGGCCTTGGCGACGTGCTCATAGCCGCCGCGGCTCAGCACGGCCTCAACGCTGTCCTGAATGTCCTCAACGGAGACGGCGCCGTCCTCGATCTTGCCCTGGAAGTCCGCTGTGACCTTGAGCGAGAGGAAGTCGATGACGCTCTCGTTATACTCGGTGCCCGTGGCCTCGAAGGCCTTGGTTATAGCGCTGCTGATCTTGGCGATGTTGAAATCGACAAGCTCTCCGTCTCTTTTCCGTACCCTGTACATCTTTTGTCCTCCTATGATATCTTAGAAAAATTGTAAACCAGTCAAATGCCCCGGAGTAGCACCGCCGGCACATACGGCCTGACGATGTCCGCAAGGGCGTGCATCTCGTCCTCGGAGAAGGCCGAGAGCCCCTGGGCGGCGATGAGGTCGCCCGAGTCCTTGAAGCACTGTATGTAGTATTCCTTCGCCCCTGCTATCCAGCGGCCTATGGCCTCAAAGTCCTCCGGGACGTGCAGGCCCTTGACCGCCGTGGTGCGGAATTCGTAGTCCACGCCGCAGCTCATGAGATAGCCCGCGCTCTCACGCACAGGGCCGAGGTCCAGGCCCGGCACGCCGGTGACGCGCGCGTAATTTTCCGGAGCGGCCTTTATGTCCATCGCCACCCGGTCCACGAGCCCTGCCTCGACTATCGAGCGCAGCCTCGCGGGGAAGGTGCCGTTCGTGTCCAGCTTGATTGAATAGCCCAGGGCCTTTATGTCCGCGAGCAGACCCTCGATGTCCGCGTGCAGCAGCGGTTCGCCGCCCGTGACGGCCACACCGTCCAGGATGCCGACGCGCTTTTTGAGAAAGGCCATCAGCTCGTCATGTGTTATCACGTCGCGCTCGCGCTCCGGCAGAGCCAGCGAGGCGTTGTGGCAGAAGGGGCAGCGCAGGTCGCAGCCACCTGTAAAAATTGTGCAGGCCACACGGCCCGGATAGTCCAGCAAAGTGAGCTTTTGCAGCCCTGATACGTCCATTTTTCTGTCTTTACTCCATTTCCAGCGATAAACGGGCGCTCACCGGATTCGCACATCTTGCGGTTCCGGGAGCGTCCGTATCACAATATATAGTGTTCTCTCGCGCTTGTCAAGGGCTTCGAGCAAAAAAGCCATATTGTAAACTGCCGTAACCCCTTTGTAACTGAGGCTTCACCTTTTCGACACGGCCTGACAAAACAGAAACCGTTTCGTCACCCGAGGTCAGACCAACCCAAGGGCGCGGAAGCCGTCCTCATAGGGTGCGCGGACGATGCCGCGCTCGGTGATGATGCCGGTGATGAGCTCGGCGTCGGTGACGTCGAAGGCGGGGTTGTAGACGCCGACGCCCTCGGGGGCCATGCGCTTTTTGTACCAGAGCTCGGTGACCTCGGAGGGGTCACGGAACTCGATGGGTATGTCGCCGCCGGAGGCGATGGCGCCGTCGATGGTAGAGCTGGGGGCGCAGACGTAAAAGGGGATGCCGTAGTGAGCGGCCAGAATCGCGACGCCGGAGGTGCCTATCTTGTTCGCCGCGTCGCCGTTTCTGGCCACGCGGTCGCAGCCGACAAATATTATGTCAACCTCCCCGGACTTCATGAGCGAGGAGGCCATGTTGTCGCAGAGGAGGGTGGTGTCGACGCCGGCGGAGACCATCTCGAAGGCGGAGAGGCGTGCGCCCTGGAGGAGGGGGCGGGTCTCGTCGCAGTAGACGCGGAGACCGGAGAGCCCATTGTCGAGGGCGGCGTAGACGGGGGCGAGGGCGGTGCCGTATTTGGCGGTGGCGAGGGTGCCGGCGTTGCAGTGGGTGAGGATGCCCATGCCGGGGCGGAGGAGGGAGAGACCGAAGCGGCCTATGCTGCGGCTTATCTCGATGTCCTCATCCATGATGGCCTGGGCCTCGGCACGGAGGGCGGAGCGGATATCATCCGGAGCCTTGCCTCGCAGACCGTCGTAGGCTCTGCGCATCCTGTCGAGCGCCCAGAAGAGGTTGACGGCGGTGGGCCGGGAGGTCGCAAGATAGTCGCAGGCGGCGAGAAAGCGCCCCTCAAGCTCTGCGTCGGGGGCATAATGGGCCGCCAGATAAGTCCCGAACGCCGCCGCAACGCCGATGGCGGGGGCACCACGTATCTTCAGTTCTTGAATAGCAGCGTACAT
>CAUAHS010000249.1 GCA_958428885.1 uncultured Eubacteriales bacterium | reverse complement strand
GCAAATGCCCCGCCTGCGGCGGCAGGCTGCTCAAGCGCACCTCCAAAAACGGCTACACCTATTACGCCTGCGAGCGCGGCAAGGACTGCCCCTGGCGCGGCAAGGGCGCCGACGGGCGGGAGATAATCGGCTTTATGACCTGGGACGTGCCCACAAAGGAGACCTGCCCGGAGTGCGGCCAGACGCTGTTCCGCCGCTCCGGCCGGGGACGCTCCTAGGCCTTCTGCATAAACGAGAAATGCCCGCTCTTCGTCCCTGAGGACAAGCGCGGCTACAAGAAAAAGCCCGCCGAAAAGCCCGCCGAGGGCAAGGAGGAAGGCTCCGAAGAGCCCGCCGAGGCGAAAAAACCCGCGGCTAAGAAGTCCGCCTCAAAGAAGCCGGCCGCCAAAAAGTCCGCAGCCTCCAAGACCACTGCCAAGAAGCCGGCGGCCAAAAAGACCGCCGCCAAAAAGACGGAGGCGGCGGAATGAGGCCCGTCACAGTGGCGGGAGCGGGGCTCGCCGGCAGCGAGTGCGCCTGGCAGCTTGCCAGACGCGGCATCCCCGTGCGCCTTGTGGAGATGAAGCCGGGCAAATACAGCCCCGCCCACGTCTCGCCGGACTTTGCAGAGCTCGTGTGCTCAAACTCCCTGCGCAGCGACGAGCTGACCAACGCCGTCGGCCTGCTCAAGGAGGAGATGCGCCGCCTCGGCTCCCTCGTCATGGAGTCCGCGGACAAGAACCGCGTCGCCGCCGGCGGCGCCCTGGCAGTGGACCGCGAGGGCTTCTCGCGCTATATAACCGAGCGCCTGCGCTCCTGCCCGAACATCGAGGTCGAGGAGCGCGAGCTCACCGAGATACCCGAGGGCGAGACGGTCATCGCCACCGGCCCGCTCACGAGCGACGCCATGGCCGACGCCATCGTGAAGCTCTGCCCCGAGTTCGACCTGCACTTTTACGACGCCGTGGCGCCCATCGTCACGCTCGAGAGCGTGGACATGGAGAGCGCCTACCTCGCCTCGCGCTACGGCAAGGGCACGGCGGATTATGTAAACTGCCCCATGACGAAGGAGGAGTATGAGGCCTTCGTGACCGAGCTGAGGACCGCGAAGGAGGCGCCTGTGCACGGCTTTGACGACGGGGCGGTGTTCGAGGGCTGCATGCCCGTCGAGGTCATGGCCAGAAGGGGATTCGACACGCTCCGTTATGGGCCGATGAAGCCCGTGGGGCTCACGAATCCGCACACCGGCGCCGAAGATTGGGCCGTGGTGCAGCTCCGACGGGACAACGCCGAGGGCACGCTCTTCAACCTAGTTGGCTTCCAGACGCACCTGACCTTCGGGGAGCAGAAGCGGGTGTTCTCGATGATACCGGCGCTGCGGAACGCGGAGTTCGTGCGTTACGGCGTCATGCACCGGAACACGTATCTTGACTCGCCCCGGCTGCTGGACAGGTACTACCGCCTGAAGGCCGACCCGCGCATCAGCTTTGCTGGGCAGATGACCGGTGTCGAGGGCTATGTGGAGTCCGCAGCCTCCGGCATGCTGGTGGGCATCGAGACGGCGGCACGGCTGCTGGGTCTGCCCGCAGCGGATTTTCCAGCGGAGACGGCGATAGGCGCGCTGGCGCAGTACATATCGGGCGGCAGCGTGGGCGATTTCCAGCCCATGAACGTGAACTTCGGCATAATAACGCCGCTGGGCTATCGGGTAAAGGGCAAGCGCAACAAGAATGCGGAGCTCTCGGCCCGTTCGCTCGGCATCATAGAGGCTATGCTTAAAGATAGGGAGGTCCTGAGCATTGAGGGTAATAATTGACGCCATGGGCGGCGACAATGCGCCGCAGGCGCCCGTAGCGGGTGCGGTACGTGCCAAGCGCGAGCTGGGCGTGGACGTGACGCTGGTGGGCAGACGCGAGGATATCGAGCGTCACCTCGGCGGCGAGGGCGGCATAGAGATAGTCGACGCCCGCGAGATCATCACGATGGAGGACGACCCGAGCACGGCGACGCGGAGAAAGAAGAATTCCTCCATGGCCGTGGCGCTGAACCTGCTCAAAGAGGGCAGGGGCGACGCCGTGGTCTCCGCCGGCAGCACCGGAGCGCTGCTCACGGGAGCCACGCTCACCGTAAAGCGCATCCGCGGCATCCGCCGCGCGGCTCTGGCGCCCGTTTTCCCGAACGGCGGCAGGGGCGTCATGCTCATAGACTGCGGTGCAAACGTGGAGTGCACCAGCGAGTATCTGCTGCAGTTCGCCTTCATGGGCAGCTTTTACTCCAAGCACATCCTCGGCTGCCCGAACCCGAGGGTCGGCCTGCTCAATAACGGTACGGAGGAGACCAAGGGCACCGAGTTGCAAAAGCAGGCCTGGTCCCTGCTCAAGCGCGTCTCCGACGATGGCCGCATAAACTTCATCGGCAATATCGAGGGCTCAGCCGCCTTCAGCGGGGACGTGGACGTCATCGTGACGGACGGCTTCACGGGCAACATCATGCTCAAGAGCTGCGAGGGCATGGTGAAGTTCATGATGAGCCAGCTCAAGGGCGTGTTCCTCTCCAGCACCAAGAACAAGCTGGCGGCGCTGGCTCTCAAGGGCGACTTCAAGCGCCTCAAGGACATGATGGACGTCAACAAGGTCGGCGGCACGGCGATGCTCGGCATCTCCAAGCCCGTCATCAAGGCCCACGGCTCGTCCAACGACGAGGCCATATTCAGTGCGATACGTCAGGCCGTGCAGTTCGCGCGTGCCGGCGTTATTGAGGAGATAGAAAAGAACATAGACTATATGCGCCTGCCCGCAGGCGCGGCAAAAACGGAGGAATGAGGAATATGACCAGCGAAAAAATCATCGGATACGTGGCCGAGCAGTTCGGCGTCGACAAGGACAGCCTGTCCCGCGAGACCAACTTCGTCGACGACCTGAACGCCGACTCCCTCGACGTCGTCGAGCTTAGCATGACCATTGAGGACGAATTCGGCATCGGCGAGATCTCCGAGGACGACCTCAAGAACATCAAGACCATAGGCGACCTGGTCGACTATGTCGAGCACGCCTCGGGCAACTGATG
>CAUAHS010000248.1 GCA_958428885.1 uncultured Eubacteriales bacterium | reverse complement strand
CGGGCTTTTTGCGCTTCTTGCGCTTGACAGGCTTCTTGGGGGGCACTGGGCAGAGCTGGCCGATGAGCAGCTCTATGTTCTGCGGTCTGCGTGTTGGCTGGACTGCCAGACCCCAGAGCAGCGCCGTCTCCTCCTTGGCCGTGAGCTCCGCACCCAGCGCCGTGGGCGGGACGAGGGCGTCGCCCTCCAGCCGCTCCACCGCCGAGGTGGGCAGTGTGCCGGTGATGCAGTAATAGATGGTCGCACACAGGGAATATATGTCGGTCCAGGGCCCCTGACCGCGCGTCTGATACTGCTCCACGGGCGCAAAACCGTGCTTGAGCAGCACGCTCATGGACTTTCCGTCCTCCATCGAGCGGGCGCAGCCGAAGTCGAGCAGTTTGAGCGTGTCGTCAGGCATCCACATGATGTTGTCCGGGCTGATGTCGCGGTGGATGATGCCGGAGGCGTGGAGCTTGCCTATGTCCTCCATCAGAGGCCGGAGCATGGAGAGCAGCTTCTGCGCAGGGAGGCGGCCTTCGGCCTTCATCTTGTCGCTGAGGGTCACGCCGTCGAGATACTCCATGACGAGATAGGCCGTGCCGTTGGTGGAGAAAAAGTCCTCAACCTGCACAACGGACTTGAGCTCCGTCTGCTTTGCGAGCAGCCGGGCCTCGTCGAGAAAGCTGTTGAGCGCGCCCTGAAGCTGGGCGGCCATGCCCGGCTTGGGCTCGACCCTTACGCCTCCGGCAGCGCGGGAGGCGCACTGGACGGGGAAGCACTCCTTGACCGCGACACGCTTGCCGCTGTCGGGCTCCACGGCGATGTAGGTTATGCCGAAGCCGCCCTGACCTATGGCTGCGCCGGTGAGATAGCGGTGCAGGCCGCTGCCGTCGAGCATCGTCCCGGCCGGGAGCTGCTGTTCGCCGGGCGTCCAGCTCGTGGACTTGCCGCAGCGCTTGCAGACCGGGCCGGAGGCGGGGTACATGCAGTGCGGGCAGTAATCCATCACACCACACCGCCCTTTCGCGTGACCATGAAGCTCTCTCGCTCGGAGCCGAGCGAGAAGCGGTCGCCGACATTGAGCGGCATGGCCTGGCTGGGCGCAAGGCGCTTGCCGCCGTTCACAAAGGTGCCGAAGGTGGAGCCGAGGTCCTTTATGTACAGCGTTCCGGCGGCGGAGTCATAGATGAGCACGCAGTGCACACCGCTGACGCCCTGGGTGCCTTCTGGGAACACGAGATCGTTCTTCGACGGGTCCCTGCCCATGCGCACCTGAGGCGAGAGGGCAAAGCGCTTGCCCGCAAACGCTCCGGAGAGGCACTGTATGCGCAGCTCGTCAAGCCCTGAGCCGGAGGCCTTTCCCTTCCGCCTGGGGAGCTTCGGTAGGGCGAAGCGGATGAGGCCCTTTTTCCAGAGCACGAACGCCGCCGTAGCGAGGACTATGACGAGGCCGATGACGACAAACACCCAGGCGCTGCCGCCGCCCGCGACGTCGTAGCTTATGCCCAGCTCATCGAGCTTGTCGCGGACATAGCTGATGCGCACGGAGTAGTAGCTGTTCACGTCGCCGGTGGAGGCGTCGCCGCCGATGCCGTAGGTGTTGATGCCGATGACAGCGCCGCTCTCGTCGATGAGCGGACCGCCGGAGTTGCCGTGGTTGATCTGCGCATCGTGCTGGATGAGGCGGGTGTTGCCCAGACTGGAGCCCTCGGAGAAACGTGAGACGACGCCGCTGGTGACGGTAACGTCGTCCACGTCCGCGACAAGGGAGCTGCCGTAGTTGCCCTCCTCAGTCTCGTCGGAGCTGCCGGGATAGCCGAGGGCGTAGACGCTGTCGCCTACCTCGACGTCCGCGTCATCCGCGAGCAGCGGGAGCGCGACACGCCCCTCCGGGACCTCTCCCGCACGCAGCACGGCGTAGTCCGGGTACATGCCGGAGGAGGCATAGAGCACCGTGCAGGGGATGGCCTGACTGGTGTCGAGCCCGGTCACGGGGTTCCAGGCCATGTCGTTTTTGAGTATCCACACGCTCACCGCGGGGGCGTCCACAGTGACGCCGCTCTCGGTGTAATAGAGGCCCTGCACGACGTGGGTGTTGGTGACGAAGATGTCCGTGGGCTCGCCCGCTTTGCCCACGCCGAAGGCGGAGCCGGTGGCGTAATAGACGTCGCCGGTGGTCAGATCGGGAAGCAGCGCGAGGATGCGGACCACGCCGGAGCGAGATTCGGCGGCTGTCCGCCCGCCGTCGGCGCCGCAGCCCGAGAGCGGCAGAGCAAGCATCAGCAGGGCCAAAAGCAGGCACATAAGTCTCTTTTTCATCGTTTTCCCCCCTAAAATCAGACCATATCGACCCAGACCGCGGCGGCGGAATTGTTGTCGTTGCCCGCAGGCGCTCTTGCGGCCAGCCGGGAGCGCATGTGCTCCAGCCAGTCGTCGGGGCCATATGAGGCGGCCAGGTCCTTTTCCATCTCCTGCTCAAGGACATACTCCCAAAATCCGTCCGTGCAGAGCAGGAAGGCGTGCCGCCCCGGCCTGAGCGGCTCAAAGTGCGTGTCGACCTTCAGCTCCCCATCCTGACCCAGCGCGCGGTAGACGCGGTTGCGGTCCTCGTGGAAGCGGATTTCCTTTTCCGTTATGCTTCCGAGCATGACGGCGATCTGCGAGGCGCTGTGATCCCGCGTCTGATACACCAGCTCGCCGTCGTGGAAGTGGTATATCCGCGAGTCGCCCACATGCGCCCAGGCGGCCTTCATGCCGCTTATCGCAAGCAGAGTTACCGTGGTTTTCATGGAGCAGACGGCGGTCTGCATCCCGCGCACCCTCTCGTGCGCCGCACGGACCAGTTCCGCGAGGGCGTCCTCGCTCACCGTGCCGTCCCAGCCGGAGCAGATGAGCTCCGCCGCGGCACAGGAGGCGTCTGCGCCTCCGCCGTGTCCGCCCAGGCCGTCCGCAACGACCAGACAGAGCCCGTTTTCGCGCTCGGTCATCCGGACGCAGTCCTCGTTTCGCCCACGTCCGCCTATGTCGGTGTAGCTTGCGGTATGTATCATGTTCCGCCCCGCTTTCCGCCT
>CAUAHS010000247.1 GCA_958428885.1 uncultured Eubacteriales bacterium | reverse complement strand
GGGACGCGGTGCGCGCGGCGGTCTATCTCCACGGCCTGGCGGGGGACATTGCGGCCAAGGAGCTCGGCGAATACGGCATGACGCCCACGGACATCATAGCGTCACTTCCGGCGGCGCTGAAAACCGTTACGGAGGGTTGAAATGCCATGCGGCGAAGGATTGCAGCCGCACTAATGACAGCGCTCATGCTGTTCCTGCTCACGGCCTGCGGCGGAGACGCGGCGAGGTCGGCCTTTGAGGACCTGCGTGCCTCGATGGCGGGCGGGACGGCTGAGATAACGGCGCTCGTCACGGCCTGGGGCCGGGACGGGACGCAGACGGAATACACGCTGCGCTGCGCCTCGGACGAGGCGGCAAGCGAGGTAGAGACCCTGGCGCCGGAGCTGATAGCCGGCGTGAAGGCCAGGATAGAGGCTGAGAGCGCCGAGCTCGAGTACGAGGGCTTGATCCTCGACGCGGGCGAGACGGCGGAGGGCCTCTCGCCGGTGACGGCGCTGCCTCAGCTCTGCGGGGCGATACGCACGGCCTATGTGGAGCTGGCCTGGACCGAGGGGGGCGAGACCGTAGTGAGCCTCGTGCCCGAGGACGAGACGGGGATAACGCTGAGGCTGGACGAGGCCGGGAGGCCCGTCTCGGCGGAGTTCACCGACCGGGAGAGCGGCCGCTGCCTCATGACAGTGCGGATAAGCGAGTTTTCCCTCAACTGAATGGAAGGCGAGACCATGGCAAACGAAGACAAGAGGACCTGGGCGGAGATAGACCTGGGCCGCCTCGACCACAATTACAGAGAGCTGCGCCGCGTGCTGCCGGAGGGCTGCCGCTTTGCGGGACTGTGCAAGGCGAACGCCTACGGCCACGGCGCGGTGACGATAGCCAAGCGGCTGGAGGAGATAGGCGCGGACTACATCGCCGTGTCCTGCTATGAGGAGGCGGCGGAGCTCCGCTCGGCGGGGCTGAAGATGCCGATACTCCTGCTGGCGCCGAGCCCGGCTTTTCTGGCTCCGGACATCGCCCGGCTGGACGTGGAGCAGGCGATAGGCGACATCGACTGCGCCCGGGGCATGAGCCGCGCGCTGGCGGGCACGGGCCTGACGCTCAGGTGCCACATAAAGCTCGAGACCGGCATGGGCCGGACGGGCTTTGCCGTGGAGAGCGAGCGGGAGATGGCCGGCGTGCGCGAGCTGCTGACGCTGCCGGGGCTGGAGCCCGCGGGAGTGTTCACGCACTTCGCCGTCTCGGACGAGCCGGAGGAGAGCTTCACGCTCGAGCAGTTCGCGCGCTTTACCAAAGCGGTGGACGAGCTGGAAAATGAAACCGGCCGCAGCCTCGGCATAAGGCATTGCGCCAACAGCGGAGCTGTGGTAAACTTCAGGGAGACCTGCCTCGACATGGTCAGGCCGGGCCTGCTGCTCTACGGGCTCTATCCCGGGGCGGAGCGCGGCGGACTGGATCTGAAGCCGGTCATGCGCCTGCTCACGCGCGTGGCGGAGATAACCGAGCACCACGCGGGCGACACGATAAGCTATGGCCGCATCTTCACCTGCGAGCGGGACATGCGCCTCGCGGTAATCCCCGTCGGCTACGCGGACGGGCTGCACCGGAGCCTCTCCGGGAAGTTCGACGTCCTCATAAACGGCAAAAGGGCCCATCAGGTGGGCCGCATATGCATGGATATGTGCATGGTGGACGTGACGGACATGCCCGAAGTCAAAACCGGCGACATCGTTACGGTTTTCGGCGACGAGCCGGAGGCGACGGAGCTTGCGGACATAGCGGGCACAATTTCTTATGAGCTCCTCTGCGCGATTTCTCCGCGCGTGCCGCGAGTTTATATCGGCGCGTGAATAAAATCGGCCGCTCCGTGTGAGAATAGCATTGGCGGTAAAAGTACCGCTGCCCTACATATGACATATAATATGAACGGGCACTATACGGAGTGTGAAGCCAATGCAAAATCCAGTAAAGCGCGGAGACATCTACTACGCCGACCTGAGCCCGGTGGTGGGCAGTGAACAGGGCGGCATGAGGCCGGTGCTAATAGTCCAGAACGACACGGGCAACCGGCACAGCCCGACGGTGATCGCCGCGGCAATAACCTCGCAGACGGGGAAGGCCCGGCTGCCGACGCACATAGAGCTGTCGGCGCGCAACTACGGCCTGAGCCGTGACAGCGTCATACTGCTCGAGCAGATACGCACGCTGGACAAATCCCGCCTGCGCGAGAGAATGGGCCAGCTAGACGGGCCCACAATGGACAGGGTGAACAACGCGATAGCCGTGAGTTTCGGCCTCGCGCAGTAGACAAAAGCGTCCCCCGGGCTCACGCCCGGGGGACCGAGAGCCGGGAGGTACATAGAATGAAAAAGTGGCAGATAGTCATACTTGTAATAGCCGTCGCGGTGCTTGCCGCCGGCATCGGCGCCTATGCCGCGACGAATTACGGCACGCAGTCCGACCCGCTGGTGGCCATGAGCTACCTCGAGGACGTGCTCGGCCCCAAGATGGAGACTGAGCTCGACAAGCAGATCAACGAGGCGGCAAATTCGCTCAAGTCCCAGTACGGCGCGGCCTCCAGCGCGTTTGCCGTCGTGACCCTCTCCCAGGGCCAGACGCTCAAGGGCGGGGAGGGCTGCGAGATAGTCCTGCGCAGCGGCTCCGCAGCCGCCGCGGGCACGCTCGTGGACGTGACTAGCGGCACCGAACTCGCCTCGGGCGGCTCACTCACGGCAAACCACCTCTATGTAGGCTCCGGCTCCGGCGTCACCGCCTCCGGAAACACCACCCTCCTCGTCCGCGGCTCCTACACCGTGGGCTGACAAACTAAAACGAAGCGCGGACGCCGCGGCGTCCGCGCTTTTTGTTTGTTCAGGGAGGCTCCCATCGGCCGCAGGCCGGGGGGCCCTTGGCAGTGAAAGCCCAAAACGGGCTTTCACGCCAGCTAATTTACGCCGCCGGGTGCATACGGCCCGTGTGGTCTATGCTGTATTCGCCGGAGAGCAGGAGCTCGGAGATGGGCACGATGGTGTAGCCGTCGGCCTGGAGGGACTCGATGATGCCCGCAAGGGCCTCGGGCGTGTGCTCGGCGGC
>CAUAHS010000246.1 GCA_958428885.1 uncultured Eubacteriales bacterium | reverse complement strand
CGCCCTGCCGGGCTCAGAAATCCAAATTCGAGCAGAAAATAAGCCGCAGGGAGGACGACGAATGAAAAGCGAGAGCGCAAGCTACAAAGCCGCGGGCGTGGACATCACCGCGGGTTACAGGGCCGTAGAGCTGATGAAAAAGCACGTCGCGCGCACCGTGACGCCAGGCGTCATAGGCGGGCTCGGCGGCTTCGGCGGGCTGTTCCGGCCCGACCTCGCGGGCATGAAGTTCCCCGTGCTCGTCTCGGGCACGGACGGCGTGGGCACCAAGCTCAAGATAGCCTTCCTCATGGACAAGCACGACACCGTGGGCATAGACTGCGTCGCCATGTGCGTCAACGACGTCGTCTGCTCCGGCGCCGCTCCGCTCTTCTTCCTCGACTACATCGCCTGCGGCAAGAATGTGCCGGAGCGCATAGCCGACATCGTCGCGGGCGTGGCCGAGGGCTGCGTCCAGGCCGGAGCCGCCCTCGTCGGCGGCGAGACCGCCGAGATGCCGGGCTTCTACCCCGAGGACGAGTACGACCTCGCGGGCTTCACCGTCGGCCTCGTGGACGAGGAGCGCATCCTCGCGAGCTCCGACATGAGCGAGGGCGACGCGCTCATCGCCCTGCCCTCCTCGGGCGTACACTCGAACGGTTTTTCGCTCGTGCGCCGCATCTTCGACGTGGAGAGCGGCTCCCTCGAGCGCTATGAGCCCGAGCTCGGCCGCACTCTCGGCGAGGCGCTGCTCGAGCCCACTAGAATATATGTAAAACCTGTTCTCGCCATGCTCCGTACCGCGCGCGTCTCGGCCATCAGCCACATCACCGGAGGCGGCTTCTACGAGAACATCCCCCGAGCCCTCGCCCCCGGTTTCACCGCCAGGATAGAGAAGGCGAAGATACAGACCCCGCCCCTCTTCGACCTCATCGCCCGCACCGGGAACATCCCGGAGCGCGACATGTTCAACACCTTCAACATGGGCGTCGGCATGCTGGCCGTCGTGGCCTCCGAGGACGCCGACGCAGCCGTTGCGGCTCTGCGTGAGAACGGCGTCGGCGCCTACATCTGCGGCGAGACCGTGCGCGGGGAAGGCGGCGTCGAACTATGGTAAAGACGGCGGTGCTCGTCTCCGGAGGGGGGACCAACCTCCAGGCGCTCATAGACGCCTCGGCACGCGGGGAGATGCCGGATGTGGAGCTCGCCCTCGTCGTCTCGAACCGGTCCGGCGCCTACGCCCTGGAGCGTGCGGGGGCCGCCGGTATACCCGCGCTGCATATCGATGGCACGGACTTTGAAGCGCAGCTCGACCGGGCGCTCTCTGAGGCAGGCGTGGAGCTGATCATCCTCGCGGGCTTTCTGCGCATCCTGTCGGCGGAGTTCACCCGGCGCTGGGCAGGGCGCATCATAAACATCCACCCGAGCCTCATCCCCTCTTTCTGCGGTCCGGGCTACTACGGACTGCACGTCCATGAGGCGGCCCTCGCGCGCGGCGTAAAGGTCACGGGAGCGACGGTGCATTTCGTGAACGAGATCCCCGACGGGGGCGAGATAATAGCCCAGAGGGCCGTCGCGGTCGAGCCCGGCGACACGCCGGAGACCCTGCAGCGGCGGGTCATGGAGCAGGCGGAGTGGAAGCTGCTGCCCGAGGCCGCCCAGCGCGTGGCCTTCTCACTTGAAAGGAGCGGAAAACAGTGACGGACCTCTTTGAATATCTTCTCGCACGTCCCTATCCCGGCCGAGGCATAATGCTCGGTACCACGCCCTCCGGCAAGAGCGCTGCGGCGTACTTCATCATGGGCCGGAGCGAAAACAGCCGCAACCGCGTCTTTGAAAAGACGCCCGACGGCATACGCACCTGTGCCCACGACGAGGCGAAGATGACGGACCCGAGCCTCATCATCTACCACCCTGTCCGCCGCACGGAGCGCGGACTCATCGTCACGAACGGCGACCAGACGGACACCATCCGGGACGGCCACGGCTTTGTCGCCGCACTGCGCACGCGCACCTTCGAGCCCGACGCCCCGAGCTGGACGCCGCGCATATCCGGCCTCCTCGGCGGCGACGGGAGCTATAAGCTCTCCATCCTCCGCTCGGCGGACCCCGAGGGACGGCGCTGCGTCCGCTGCTTCTACGAGTACGAGCCCGCCCCCGGCGAGGGCCGTTTCATCAGCACCTACGAGGGTTTCGGCTCGCCCCTGCCCAGCTTCTCCGGCGAGCCCGTGGCCGTCGGAGTGCCGGAGCTCGACGCATCCGGGCTCGCCCGACAGATCTGGAGCGCGCTCAACGAGGCGAACCGCGTCTCGCTCTACACCTGCGTGGACGGCGTCGAGGCCATCATAAACAAGTATGAGGAGGAAGCGTAAATGAAGGAAATCGAGCTCAAATACGGCTGCAACCCCAACCAGAAGCCCGCAAAGATCTTCATGTCCGACGGCGGCGACCTGCCCGTCGAGGTGCTGAACGGCCGCCCGGGCTACATCAACTTCATGGACGCGCTCAACTCCTGGCAGCTGGTGCGTGCCCTCCGCCGCGCCACCGGCAGACCCGCTGCGGCGAGCTTCAAGCACGTCTCGCCCGCGGGAGCGGCGCTCGCCTCGCCTCTCACCGACGAGGACCGCCGTGCCTTCTTCGCCGAGGGCGAACTCTCGCCCATAGCCACGGCCTACGCCAGAGCCCGCGGTGCCGACCGCCTCTGCTCCTACGGCGACTGGGCGGCGCTCTCCGACGTCTGCGACGAGACGGCAGCCCGCCTGCTTCTGCCAGAGGTCTCCGACGGCATCATCGCCCCCGGCTACACGCCGGAGGCGCTGGAAGTACTCCGCCAGAAGCGCAAGGGCGGCTACAACGTCGTGAAGATAGACCCCGACTACGAGCCCAAGCCCATAGAGCAGCGCGACATCTTCGGCATCCGCTTTGAGCAGGGCTACAACTCCCTGCCCATCACCCGCGAGTGCCTGGCGAACATCGTCACCGAGAACAAGACCCTGCCCGAGGGCGCGGTGGACGATCTGCTGCTGGCGCTCATCACGCTCAAGTACACGCAGTCGAACAGCGTCTGCTACACTCAGGACGGCC
Source organism: uncultured Eubacteriales bacterium (assembly GCA_958428885.1). Taxonomy (GTDB): domain Bacteria; phylum Bacillota; class Clostridia; order Oscillospirales; family Oscillospiraceae; genus Scatomorpha. The sequence continues at coordinate 39 of CAUAHS010000246.1, read as the reverse complement.
AGACCATCGGCGTCGGCGCCGGACAGCAGAGCCGCATAC
>CAUAHS010000245.1 GCA_958428885.1 uncultured Eubacteriales bacterium | reverse complement strand
CATACGCCTATGCAGCGGCCGCAGCCGACGCAGTGGTCGTGGTCTATGTGGCACTTGCCGTTTTCGATGATGGGTCCGCCGTGGGCGCAGATGCGCTGGCATGCGCCGCAGCCGATGCAGAGAGCCTGCTTGACATAGGGCTTGCCGGCGGAGTGCATCTCCATCTTGCCGGCCCTGGAGCCGCCGCCCATGCCGAGGTTCTTGAGCGCACCGCCGAAACCGGTCATCTCGTGGCCCTTGAAGTGGGAGAGCGAGATTATGATGTCCGCGTCGGCCAGAGCCTGGCCTATCTTGGCCTCCTTGACGTACTCGCCGCCCTCAACGGGGATGAGCGCCTCGTCCGTGCCCTTCAGGCCGTCCGCGATGATGGAGTGAACTCCGGTCTGGAGGGGGTTGAAGCCGTTTCTGTACGCGCTGTCGAGGTGGTCGAGCGCGTTCTTGCGCCCGCCGACGTAGAGCGTGTTGCAGTCGGTGAGGAAGGGCTTGCCGCCCAGCTCCTTGATGTAGTCGCAGACCTCGCGTGCCCAGTTCGGGCGCAGGAAGGCGAGGTTGCCCGGCTCACCGAAGTGGATCTTGACGGCGACGAACTTGCCGTCAAAGTCGATGTCCTCAAAGCCCGCGGCCTTCATGAGGCGGCGCAGCTTGACGAGCAGGCTCTGCCCGTGAGCTCGCATATCGGAAAAATATACTTTGGACTCTGCCATGTGCGTTATTCCTCCCAAGAAAGTTTTGTACAATATTAACACATTCCGGGCTCAATAACAACGCCGGAGACGATGTTAATTTGTTGACAAATAATTTTGCCGATGATAGAATCAAAGCAAGATATGAAGGGCGCTTATCGCCAAAAGTGTGAAATATTTAACATAATTGGGGGAAAATTGACAAAACTGCACATAGAAGTATGCGGGATCGTACAGGGAGTGGGTTTCCGCCCGTTCGTGCACAGGCTGGTGAAGGAATACGGCCTGTCGGGCTGGGTGCGGAACACCGCGAGGGGCGCCGAGCTCGAGCTCGAGGGAGAGGAGCCGGCGCTTGAGGCGTTTGCGGCCGGACTGAGGACCGAGGCGCCGCCGCTTGCGGTCATCGAGTCCGTGGAGGTGCGGCCGGCTCCGGGGGGAGAGCACTTCGAGGGGTTCCGCATCATCCCGAGCGAGCGTGGGGAGCGGATGCGGACGCTCATTTCGCCGGACACGGGCATCTGCCCGGACTGCCTGCGTGAGCTGCTGGACCCCGCCGACAGGCGGTACCGCTATCCGTTCATAAACTGCACCAACTGCGGACCGCGATTCACGATAATAAGATCCGTCCCCTACGACCGGGCGTACACCTCGATGTCGGAGTTTCCGATGTGCCCGGACTGCGAGGCGGAGTTTGAGGACATTGAAAACCGGCGCTATCATGCGCAGCCGAACTGCTGTCCGGTCTGCGGGCCACAGACCTTTTTCGCGGACGAGAGGGGCCGGAGACTGCCCGGAGACGGCATTGAGGCGGCAAGACGGCTCATAAAATCGGGCGGCATCCTCTGCGTAAAGGGTCTGGGCGGGATGCACCTCGCCTGCCTTGCGGGGGACGAGGCGGCGGTGGAGCGGCTCCGGCGGCGCAAGCACCGGGACGAAAAGCCCTTCGCCGTGATGTGCCGGGACGCCGCCGCCGCAAGGCGGCTCTGCGAGGTCTCGGAGGCCGAGGAGCGGGCGCTGACGTCCTTCCGCAAGCCCATCGTGCTGCTGAAAAAGCGCGCGCGGGGCACGTACATGCACCTGAGCGAGAACAACTCCATCGGCGTCATGCTGCCGTATACGCCGCTGCACGTCCTGCTCCTGGGCGAGGACCTCGACTGCCTCGTGATGACGAGCGCGAACCTCTCCGACACGCCCATCGTATATAAAAACGCCGAGGCGCTGGAAAAGCTCTCCGGCATCGCGGACGGCTATCTGCTGCATGACCGCGAGATCCTCACGCGCTGCGACGACTCGCTCATACGCATATACGAGGGTCGGGACTACCCCGTCCGGCGCTCGCGCGGCTATGTGCCGTATCCGGTTTCAGTGAAGCACCTCGCTGAAGGACTGCTCGCCTGCGGGGCGGAGCAGAAGGCGGGCTTCTGCCTTGCGAAGGACGGCTGCGCCTTCCCGAGCCAGCACATAGGCGACCTCAAGAACCTGGAGACGCTCGACTGCTATGAGGAGCAGCTGCGGCATTTTGCGCGGCTCTTCGACTTTGAGCCCCGTGCCGTGGCCTGCGACATGCACCCGGACTACCTCTCCACCGCCGTGGCGGAGGAGCTGGCGGCAAAGCGGGGCATCCCGCTCCTGAGAGTGCAGCACCACCATGCGCACATGGTCTCCTGCATGGCGGACAACGGCCTGGAGGGCGAGTGCCTGGGCCTCGTCTGGGACGGCACGGGCCACGGCGCCGACGGAGGGACCTGGGGCGGGGAACTGCTCGCGGGCGGAGCGCGGGGCTTTGAGCGGCTCGGCTCGATAAGGCCCATCCCGCTCCCGGGCGGGGACCTGGCGGCGCTGGAGATACGGCGCATCGCCGAGGCGCTGAGGTTTGAGTCCGGCATCGCGGGGGAGGATCCCCTGCTGCGCCGGATGCTGGAGCGGGGCGTCTCCTGCCCGAAGAGCTCCGGCATGGGCCGCCTCTTCGACGGGGTCTGCGCCCTCGCGGGCATACGCACGGAGAGCAGCTACGAGGGTCAGGGCGCCGTCCTCCTCGAAGCCGCGGCGGACGAGGCCGAGCGCGGGGAGTACGACCTCGCCTTCGAGGGCAATGTCTTTGACTGGCGGCCGATGATAAGGCAGATCGCCGCCCTGGGCGAGGCTCCGGGGACGGTCGCCGCAAAGTTTATGAACACGCTCGTGAGCGCGGCGGCGGCGCAGTGCCGCTCGGCGGCGGAGAAAACCGGGCTTCGCCGCGTGGTGCTCTCGGGCGGGGTGTTTCAGAATATGTATCTCATGGAGCGCCTTCCCCGCACGCTGAGGGCGGCGGGGCTCGAGGTGTACACGCACAGCCGGGTGTCGCCCAACGACGAGGGCGTGGCGCTCGGACAGCTGATGATCCTGGAGGCAAGTTATGTGTCTGGCGGTACCGCTGAAGATAGTTGAG
>CAUAHS010000244.1 GCA_958428885.1 uncultured Eubacteriales bacterium | reverse complement strand
TCCTCGCTTTCAGGCGAGAGGTCACTCCACATAGCTGACGGTCTCGCCGGTGTCGTCCCTGTAGGTGTAGACGGTGAAGCCGTCGTAATAGAGGTTGCCGTCCTCGCCTTCGCCGAGGCAGCTGGGGGCGTAGTCACTGCTCACCGGCTCGCCTATGGCGGCGATGAGGTCCTCGACAGGCCTGCCCTCGTACTCTTTCGCCGTATCCAGAAGGCTGGCCTCCCCGTCCGGGGCCTCCTCGGGCGCAGACTCGCTGGGAGCAGCCGACTCCACGGGTGCGGGTTCGGCCGACATGTCGGCAGACGGAGCCGCGGAGTCCTCAACGGCGGCTTCACCGCAGGCGGCAAGCCCAAGCGTAAGGGCGGCGCAGAGCAGCAGGATTATCGCTTTTTTCATATTTGTCCCTCTCCTTTTATCTATATACTGAGGTCGGCGCAGGTCAAAATGCCGTCGGAGTACCAGTAGACACCGTACTCACCGCCGCCGGACCCCGGGAGCGTCGCAGAAAAGTCCTCGGAGGCTATGAGAGCCTCGTAATATGTGCCATTATACGCAATATATACCGGCGAATCGGCGTCTATCCCGTCGCCGATCGTGCCGTACAGGTGGTGATATCCCTCCGGACCGTCGTCCAGGGCGAGACTGGCGCTGCCGGGCTGTGCCCCGGCGGCGTCCAGACTGCGCTCAGGCGCGGGGAACACCGCGCGCTGCTCGCAGAGCCAGAAGAGGTTCCTCTCCACCAGCTCTACCACCACGGCGTCACTGCCGAGTTCGGCCGCAGTCGTGAGGTCATAGACCGACTGGCGGGAAAATCTCGCCTCAGCCCAGCTTGCGGCCATGAAGGGATACAGCAGCTCGCCGAAGGAGTCCCGGAACATCAGCAGGCTGCCGCTGCCGGAGCCCGTCGTGTCTATGGTGATGCTGTCGGGGCGTATGCCCTCGCCCTGGCTGAAGCCGAGCGCCGTGGGCACGTCGTCCGTCTCGCGGTCCGTCCCGGCGGGGTAGAGCATCTCGTAGAGGTCGCCGGTGTGCTGCCGGGTCTCGTACTCATACCCGCCGCCGTAGGCGCTTGCGATGCCGAGGGCGGAGTTTATCGCGTCGGCCGCAAGTGCGGCGCCCCGGGAGGTCCAGTGTGAGTCGTGCTCGAAATACAGTGTCTCGCCGTGAGAGCGGAAGAGCTCGAACAGATCGAGGTATTCAACGCCCTCGGCCTCGAGCGCTTCGGCCAGGCGCTCCGCATCCGTTTGGGCGCCGGAGCGGGCGAGTTCCGGCATGTGCTCCGGGTAGAGCGAACTCTTGTTCGGGGCGATGGTGAAGACGAAGCGGGAGCCGAGCGCCTCTACATACTCGGACATGAGCGCAAGGTTGCGCGCTGCGGCGAAGAGCTCGCGCTCGGAGAGCGGCTCCGTGCCGGTGAAGTCGGCCAGCTCGTCGGCGTAATAGAGCCAGCCGTCCGAGCCGAGCACCACTCCGCTCTCGGCGCTCTGGCCGAACAGCGCCTTGACGCGGGCCCAGAGGGTTATCAGCTCCTGACGGAGGGAAAAGCTCTCGTCCAGATACTCCGCCGTGTCGGAGAGGACCCCCGTGTTGAAGGCGCCGTCGCGGTCAAGAAGCTCAGGCGCTACCGGGGCGATCTCGTTTGCGCGCGCCACGCTCGGTCCGAGGAGCGCAAGACCGGCGGACGGCACGAGGCAGAGCAGGAGTATAACAGCTGTGAATATGACAGTTATGCGCTTCATTGGCATTACGCTCCGTTGTTGCGGTACCGGCCGGGAGCACCCCGGCACCGCATCAGAATTGGAAGTAGATAAAAGGTGCAAAACCGCCGCTTGCCATGGCGGCACAACTCACGACGAACAGCGCGGTGCATGCCGCGTACGAGAGAGCGTCCGCCGCCGCCAGGGCTCTCCCCTTCAGGAGCGCGCGAGCCCGCTCCAGGACCGGGGCGGAACAGACCACGCCGAGGAGGAGCATGCACGCCGTCCACCCGCCGAGGGTGGTTTGCAGCAGGACGGTGCCCTCCAGCGTGAAGTCCCAGCCGGTGAACATGGCCGCTATGAGCGTGAACCCGGCCGTGACGCTCTCCGCCCTGAACATGGCAAAACCCAGACATACGGCGAGCAGCGTGTAGACGCGCGAGAGCAGCCTGCCGACAGCGCTTTGCCGCCACCGCCGCACGTCGAGCACCCGCAGGCTCTCGAGCGCGGAGAGCAGTCCGTGCCATGCGCCCCACACGACAAAGGTGAGGTTTGCACCGTGCCACAGGCCGCAGAGGACAAAGACCACGGCCTTGTTCAGCGCCGTGCGCCATTTTCCGCGCCTGCTGCCGCCGAGCGGGATGTAGAGATAGTCGCGGAACCAGAGCGAGAGCGAGATGTGCCAGCGCCGCCAGAAATCGGTGATGCTGACGGCGGCGTAGGGGTGGTCGAAGTTTTCCGGGCAGGCGAAACCGAGCGCCCGGCCCAGACCGAGCGCCATGTCGCTGTAACCGGAGAAGTCGAAGTAGAGCTGTAGGGTGTAGGCGGCGGCGCCGAGCCAGGCTATCCGGGCGTCCAGCGCCGGACCGGCCGAAAAGGCGGCGTCCGCCGCGGCTGCGGCTGCGCCGGAGATGAGGAGCTTTTTCGCCATGCCTATGACGAAGCGCCGGAGCCCGCGGGCTGTGTCCTCCCAGGTCCGGCGGCGCTCGCCGAGCTGGGCCTCAAAGTCCGAAAAGCGCGAGAGCGGCCCGCTCATCACTTCGGGCAGGAAGGAGATGTAAAAGAGCGCCTTGCCGAAATTCCCCGTCGCAGCCTCGGGCTTTCTCGAGGCGTCCACGACGTAGCTGATGCCCTTGAAGGTGAAAAAGCTCACGCCCGCCGGGGCGGCGATGCTCGGCAGGCTCAGCTCTGCGCCCAGAAGCGCCAGCCCCTCGCCGAAGAAGCCCAGATACTTGCACACGGCCAGCAGCCCCAGGTTCAGCACAGCGGCGAGCACGACCGCAAGCCTGCCCCGTCGCCGGGCCAGCAGACCCAGCAGCCAGTTGACAAGCGCCGAGACGATTAGCAGGCCAACGGCCCAGAGCTCGCCGAAGGCGTAAAACACCAGCCCTGCGGCGCAGAGAAAGACATTTTTCGCCCTC
>CAUAHS010000243.1 GCA_958428885.1 uncultured Eubacteriales bacterium | reverse complement strand
TAACCGCCCGCGTGCTCGACTACCCGGAGCGCGATGTGGGCTATGCCTCCGTGGAGGTGCGAATAGAGCAGGAGGGGCTCCCGCGCGTCAAGGCGGCGGTCTACGACTATGACGGCCTGATGCCGGAGCTGCGCCCGGGCGACGTGGCAGAGCTGCCGCTGGAGTTCATTTCCGCGCTCGAAAAGTACGGAGAGGAGACGGACATATACTCCTCCCGCGGCATACTTCTGCGAGCCTACCTTGCCGATTCGCCCGAGAACATACGCCGCGACGGACGCAGTTTCCTGAGCTTCCCCATGGAGCTTGCGAACCTGGTGCGGAAGACGGCGGGGGAGGTGTTCCCCGGGGATACCCAGCCTTTCATGCTGGGACTGCTCATCGGCGACACCTCCGGGCTCTATGACGACTATGAGCTCGATAATGCGCTCTCCGTCTCCGGCATACGCCACGTCGTTGCCGTCTCGGGCATGCATCTCTCGTTCCTCTACGGTCTGCTGGTGCATCTGCTCGGCAAGCGCAGGGCCTCCATCTGGGGCATCCCGGTCATCATAGTGTTCACGTTCATGACCGGCTGCACGGCCTCTGTCGTGCGTGCCTGCGTCATGCTGCTGCTTGTGATGCTGGCGCCTCTGCTCCGGCGGGAGGCGGACGGCATGACCTCGCTGTGCGCGGGACTGCTCATACTGGTGGCGGTAAACCCGCTATCCGTTGCGGCGGCGGGGCTCCAGCTCTCGTTCGCGTCGATGGCGGGCATGATACTGCTCACGCCGAAGATATTCGACCTGCTCGACGGGTTCAGGCGACGTGCGGGCGGAAAGCCGAGGCCGAACGCCGTGGTGAAGTTCGCCGTGGCCAGCATCTCGTGTTCCGTGGGCTGCATGGTGTTCACAACGCCGGTCGTGGCGCTCATCTTCGGCAATATCTCGCTCGTGGCGCCGCTCACGAATCTTGTGACGCTCTGGGCCGTGTCCCTGGCCTTCACGGCGGGCTATGCGGCAATTGCGGCAGGGCTTGTGTTCGTCCCGCTGGGTGCGGCGATAGGCTGGAACGCGGCATGGCTCGCGCGGTACATAAGCTTTGCGGCCGAGACGCTCGCGTCGCTGCCGTATTCCGCGGTGTATACGGCGGACGGGCTCATCTCCTGGTGGCTGGTGTTCGCGTACCTCGTTTTCGCCCTCGCCTGGGCGCTGAAGGGCAAGGGACGCTTCAGGCCGCTGGCTCCCACGCTGGCTGCTGTGTTCACGCTGGCGGTCGTGCTCATGTCGGCAAGATACACCGAGCTGCAAGAGAGCTCGGTCACGGTGCTCGACGTCGGACAGGGACAGTGCGTAGCCGCCGCCTGCGGCGAGAGGGCCGTGCTCATCGACTGCGGCGGCAAGGGCAAGTGGGACAACGCCGGGGACACAGCCTCGGAGTATCTCCTCAGCCGCGGACGGAGCTCCATAGATGCCCTGGTGCTCACGCACCTGCACGCGGACCACGCAAACGGCGTGGAGCGGCTGCTCACACGCATAGACGTCGGCACGCTCTACATGCCGGTCGACCCGGACGACTCCGACGGTATGCTCGAGGGCATCCTGGCCGCAGCGGAGCGGAACGGCACCGAGGTCGCCTACGTCTCGGAGAGCGATATCCACCTCACGCTGGGCGGCCTGGAGCTCACGCTCTTCAAGCCGCTGGACGCCGGGGATGAAAATGAGCGCGGCGTCGTGGCCCTTGCGAGCATGGGCGGCTTCGACGCGCTGGTGATGGGCGACATCAACAGCGCCGCAGAGCGGGAACTGGTCGGCACCCGCGCGCTCCCGGATACGGAGCTGCTGGTCGTGGGCCACCACGGCTCAAAATATTCCACAAGCTACGAACTGCTGGAGGCCATCGACGCCGAATATGCGGCCGTCTCGGTGGGCTACAACAGCTACGGCCACCCGACCTGGGAGACGCTGCGGCGGCTCGAGGTCCTGGGGCTCGAGATATACAGGACGGATGAAAACGGCAATATCACAGTGAGGGCGGATCTCAATGGCTAACAAGCGTCAGAAGAAAGCAAAACCGAATGACCGGCTCAACTACGGCGACGTGAGCCGGGAACTGAAAGCCGAAGGTCCCGCGCGGCTCTATCTGCTCTATGGGCAGGAGGACTATCTGCGCGAGGCTTTCCTTGGCGAGATAAAGGCCGCCTGCCTCCCCGGCGGGGGCGACGACTTCAGCTATCACAGGCTCGACGGCAAGAGCACGTCCCTGCGTGAGCTCTCGGACGCCGTGAACGCGCTGCCCTTTCTCTCGGAGCGCGCGCTGACCGAGGTGCGGAGCTATGATTTCGCCCACTGCCGTGATGCGGACGCCGCCTCGCTCGAAAAGCTCATCTCCGACATCCCGGACTGGTGCACGCTGGCCTTTGTGCAGGACACGGACTTCGAGCCGGACCAGCGCACGAAGATCATGAAGGCCGTAGCCAAATACGGCAAGGTCATAAACTTCACCTCCCAGGGTCAGGGCCCGCTGGTGCAGTGGATACGCAAGCGCTTCGCCGCGCTGGGGAAGAACGCCCTGCCCGACGCCTGCGTGACGCTCATATACCTCAGCGGCGAGCTGATGAACGGGCTCATCCCCGAGATCGAAAAAATAGCCGCCGGCACCCAGGGCGAACTGGTGACGGCGGAGGACGTGTCGCGCCTTGCTATGCGCATACCGGAGGCGCGGGTGTTCGAGATGACGGACCAGCTCGCAGCGCGGGACTACGACGGCGCCTGCCGCACGCTGGCGGACCTCATGGCCATGGGCGAGGAGCCCATCGCCATCCTCGCCGTCATCGGCACGCAGATGAGGCGGCTCTACGCCGCGCGGGTGGCGCTGGACGAGAAGCTCGGCGGCGACTTTGTGCGGCAGTACTGCGGTGTGAAGTTCGACTTCATGGTGGACCGCCTGCTGCGTTCGGCCCGGGGCTTCGATACGGACGCCCTCGCGCGTGCCGTGGAGCTCTGCGCCGAGACCGACTACGCCATGAAGAGCACCGGCATGGACGGGGCGGACCTCCTGAGCGAGCTGCTCATAAAGATAGCGGCGGGGGCGAGGGCATGATACCTGTAAAGGAAGTCATCGTCGTCGAGGGCCGCTATGACAAGAACA
>CAUAHS010000242.1 GCA_958428885.1 uncultured Eubacteriales bacterium | reverse complement strand
GAAGGTCGTGCCCGTCTAAGTTTCCCGTTGGGAGGGTTGTGCTTTGCGTTCGATATCTGACCGCCTGCGCTCTTACGGCAAGCTCGAGAGCTGCATCTCGGCCTGCGGAATACTGGTGCTTGCGGCGCTATACATCCACTGGTGGAACACGACACCGAGGAGCCTTGCGGGACGTGCGGCGGCGCTTGTGAGCCTCGTGCTCTTCATCTGGGTCTGCCTGCGCTTTGTCCCCGTCTGGGTATCCGCCTGGCGCGGTGAAGAGCTTCCGGCTGCACCGGAGGCGGCGAGGACCGCGCCGGAGTATATACGGCTCAGGATCTTTCTCTCGCTGCTGGGCTTCTGCATCGGCATGACCCTGCTGGTCTGGCTGCTGCGCCTGCTTGAGGGCAACCACGAGAGCTACTATGCCTCGCTGCAATACTGGACCTACACCGACAGCCACCACTACATCGACATCGCGCGCGACGGCTACATCAGCGAGGCAGACGTTCCCGGGCTCATTGAGCTCGGGGTGTTTGCCGACGAGAAAGCTGCGATGGACAGGCTGGTGCAGCTGGTTTTCCTGCCGGGCTACCCCGCCGCCATAGGGCTGATGTACCTGCTGGTGCGCAATTACGTCCTTGCGGCCTTCCTCGTCTCGGCGCTCAGCTTTGCCGGAGCGGGCTGCGTGCTGTACAGCCTCTTCCGCCTGGACTACGGCCATTCGGCGGCGCTCAGGGCGATAAAACTGCTGTGCGTGCTGCCCGGTTCCTTCTTCTTCGCCTCGCCGATGAGCGAGGGCCTGTTCCTGCTCTGCTGTGCGCTGTGCGTCTATCTTGTCCGGCGCGGAAAATTCGGCCTGGGCTGCCTTGCCGGCGCTTATGCGGCCTTCACGCGCTCGCTGGGGCTGATGCTGTTCGTGCCTGTGATATTTGAGCTCGTGAGCGCGTATCTGCGGGGCGGAAAGCGCAAAAGCGATCTGCCGCGCTTCCTCTGGGCGCTGCTCATCCCCGCAGGCTTCGGCGTCTACTGCTACATCAACTACCGTGTCTCGGGGAATCCGTTCAAATACATGGAGTATCAGTCCGAGCACTGGGGCCAGAACTTCGGCTTCTTCTTCGGTACCGCGGCATATCAGCTGGAGAACGCCGTGGCCTATCTGCAAAGCGGCCGCAGCTCGGTCTGGGGACTGTGGATACCGAACCTCATCTGGAGCTTCTTTGCCCTCATAATCATGATACCCGGCGCAAAGCGGCTGCGTCCCGGCTATACGGCCTGGTTCATCGCCTATTACGTCATCGCCATCGGCGCGACATGGCTGCTGAGCGCGCCGAGGTACCTCATAGCGATGCCCGCCGTCTGCCTCTCCCTCTCGCTCGTGACGGAGCGGCCGGAGCGCGAGCGCCTCGCATTTGCGGTGAGCATGCCGCTCTCGCTGCTGTATCTCGTGGCGTTCACGCTGAACTTACAGGTGTGGTAAACAATAAAAAATACCGGGAAGCGTTGCTTCCCGGTATTTTTTTGCTTAGTTCAAGCTCAGCCCTGCTTGGCGGAGTGGCCGATCTCCCAGCCGCGGCGGAAGGCCTTTTCGTTGAGCGGGTTGAGCTCGGGGCGCTTGGCGCCGAGCTTTTTGAAGGCGGTCTGCAGAACGTTCTCGGCGGGCAGGACCTCGGTGTAGCCGATGATAGCGCCGACCATGACAAGGTTCAGGACCTTCGGGTTGCCCAGCTCGTAGGCGATAGTGCCGGCGTCGACCTTGACGACGTGGACGTCCTTGCGGTCGGGCTCCAGCGTGACGACGGAGCTGTTGACGAAGATGGTGCCGCCGGGGACGACGGCGTCCTTGAACTTGACCATGGAGGGGTCGTTCAGGACGACGACGTAGTCAGCCTTGGACACCTTCGGCGCGCCGACGGGATCGTCAGAGATGACGACGTAGCAGTTGGCGGTGCCGCCGCGCATCTCGGCGCCGTAGCTCGGGAAGTAGGTGACGTATTTCTCAGTGGTCTCGCAAGCGGTGTAGCTCAGCAGCTGGCCCATGACCATGACGCCCTGGCCGCCGAATCCGGCGATGATGAAAGATTTCTCCATGCCTCTACCCCCTTACTTCGCGCGGAATTCGCCGAGCGGGAATTCCTTCATGATGACGTTGTGAACGTGATCGAGCGACTCCTGCGGGCTCATGCCCCAGTTGGTCGGGCAGTTGGAGACGAACTCCACAAAGGAGAAGCCCTTGCCCTCGAGCTGGTACTGGAACGCCTTCTTCACCGCGGCCTTCGCCTTCTTGGCGTTGGGCACGTCGGCGGCGGTCACGCGGGCGATGTAGGCCGGGGCCTCGAGCTGGCTGAGTATCTCGCACATGTGCAGAGGAGCGCCGTGCTCGTGGATGTCGCGGCCATAGGGCGTCGTGGTGGTCTTGACGCCGAGCATGGTGGTCGGGGCCATCTGACCGCCGGTCATGCCGTAGATGCCGTTGTTGACGAAGATGACGGTGAAGTTCTCACCGCGGTTAGCGGCGGACATCGTCTCGGCCAGGCCGATAGCGGCGAGGTCGCCGTCGCCCTGATAGGTGAACACCAGCGTCTCAGGGCTGCAGCGCTTGAAGGAGCTGGCAATGGCGCAGGCCCTGCCGTGCGGGGCGGCGACGGTGTCAAAATCGAAATAGGTAACGGCCAGGCCGCAGCAGCCGACGCCCTGCACATAGCAGGCGTTATCGACCATGCCCAGCTCGTCGAGCGCCTCGGTGACTATCTTGCAGACGCTCGAGTGCATGCAGCCGGGGCAGAAGCCCGTGACGGCGCCCTCGAAAATTCCGGAGGGCCGGGAATATACTTTTTCCATCATTTTATTCTCAAGCCTCCTTATCTGCCGCAGAGGCCGCGCGCGGCCTCGATGATGGCGCTGCGGTCGAGTATCTCGCCGCCGGAGGACAGGGCGGTGACTATTTTCGTCCTGCCGCGCACGGCGTTCTCCACGTCCACAGCAAACTGGGCGGGGATGGCCATCTCCGCGCTGACTATGCCGCGCAGAGCGCTGTAATTGAGCTTGTCGTAGGCCACCTCCGGGAAGGGGTAGACCTTCTTCGGGCGGATAAGGCCGGCCTTGATGCCCTCGGCACGCAGAATGCCGACGGCGGACTTCGCGATACGGCCGGTGATGCCGTAGGCGGTGAGGATGACCT
>CAUAHS010000241.1 GCA_958428885.1 uncultured Eubacteriales bacterium | reverse complement strand
GTCAGTTCCGGGACCTGCTGAGCGGCTACAGCTTTATAAACGGCAGCTCCAGCGGCAAGACCCTGCAGCTTACGGTGGATTCGTCCCTGAACACCGTCGCTTACAACGCGCTCGCCGGACGCAACGGCGCGGTGATGCTTATAGACTACACCACCGGCGAGGTGCTGTGCATGGTGTCGACCCCGGCGGACGACCCCACGAACCCCTCTGGCAGCCCCGCCGAGGGCACGTACATCAACAAGTGCCTGAGCGCCAGCTTCGTCCCCGGCAGCGTGTACAAGCTGGTCACGCTCGCGGCGGCGATAGAGAACATACCCGACCTGTTCGAGCGCACGTTCTGGTGCGAGGGCAGCAGCGTGGTCGGCGGAGCGGTGCTCAACTGCACCGGCTCTCACGGCAGCCAGACCATAGAGCAGGCGCTGGCCAACTCCTGCAACTGCGCCTTCGGCGCGATCGCGCTGGAGCTGGGCGCGGACACGCTGGCCGAGTACGCCGAGAAGCTGGGTATCACGCAGGAGCTGGAGATGGACGGCATAACCATCCCCGCCGGCAACTTTGACAAGGCGGAGGCCGGCTCCATCGGCCTGGCCTGGTCCGGCATCGGCCAGTACAACAACCTGGTCGTGCCCTACGCGCTGGTGCGCTACGTGGCCGCGATAGCCAACGGCGGCAGCGTGTACGAGCCGACGCTGCTCGGCCACGGCAGCCTCGACCGCGAGACGCAGCTGCTCAGTGCCGACACGGCCGCGCGCATCGCGGAGATGATGAACCACAACGTCCAGACCGCCTACGGAGGCCAGTACACCTTCCCGGGGCTGAACGTCTCCGCCAAGACCGGCACCGCCGAGGTCGGCGACGGCACTTCCCACGCCTGGATGACCGGCTTCCTCAACGACGCGGAGCACCCCTACGCCTTCGTCGTGCTGGTCGAGCACGCCGGCGGCGGCCTCACCAACGCCGCGCCCATAGTCAACCAGGTCCTCCAGGCGGCCGTGGCCGCGTGAGGAGGAGACGGCGCGCCCGGACTTAATAAAAATACGAACCCCCGTCCGGCGGACGGGGGTTCGCTGCGTCTTGAATCATACGGCTCAGCCGTTGGGGTGGCTCTCGCTCCAGAGCTCGGCGGACTTGACGGCCCACTTTTCCGCCTTGTCAACGCACTTGGCGGTCAGGTCGTCGACGTCCTCGGGCGCCTCCACGTCGGTGCTCCTGGCGCCGGACTCGTGCACCATGTTTGCCAGCGCTCCGGGGTTATCCAGCAGCGGACAGGGGCGCAGATGGTTGCAGTTGAACGGCTGGTTCCTGTGGTAGGCCATGAAAAGCGGGGACTTGTAGGCCTCCAGCAGCGTCTTCTCGCGGATGTTCGAGTCGGAGTAGTGGATGAACGCGCAGGGCTCGATGTCGCCGGCGGCGTTGATGTGGCAGTAGCTCCTGCCGCCGGCGATGCAGCCACCGACGTACTCGCCGTCGTTCCAGAAGTCCATGGTGAACAGCGGCTTGGTGTTGCGGAACTCGCGCACCTTGCGGTACATGTACGCGCGCTGCTCGGCCGTGACCATCAGCTCGGGGACGGCGTTCTTGCCGACGGGCATGTATGTAAAGAGCCACGCGAATTTGGCGCCCTTGGCTATCATGTCGTCGAAGTACTCCTCGCTGCCGATGACGTCGTAGTTCTTGCTGGTGTAGCAGCAGCTGATGCCGAAGGGGAGCTTCTTGCGCTTGAGTATCTCCATGGCGCGCACGACGGCGGCATAGGTGCCGTGGCCGCGGCGGTCGTCGGTGGCCTCCTCGAAGCCCTCGACGCTGATGGCGGGGACGAAGTTCTTCACGCGCAGCATCTCGTCGGCGAACTCCTCGTCTATCAGCGTACCGTTGGTGAAGGCGGAGAAGACGCAGTCGTTGTGCGCTTCACACAGGCGGATGATGTCCTTTTTGCGCACCATCGGCTCGCCGCCGGTAAAGAGGAACATATACGTGCCCATCTCGTTGGCCTGGTTGACGATGCTGTCCATTTCCTCGTATGTGAGGTTGAGCTTGTTGCCGTACTCGGCCGCCCAGCAGCCGGTGCAGTGGAGGTTGCACGCGCTGGTGGGGTCCATGAGTATGGCCCAGGGCACGCTGCACCCGTGCTCGTCCTTGACCTTCTGCTGGCGCGGCATACCTATCAGGGCGCTGTTTATGATGAAGTTCTCGAATATCTTCATCCTCACGCCCTCGTCTATGTCGTCCCAGAGCGACTTTATGAACTTTGACCAGTTGGGATCGTTCAGCACGGCCTCGACGCCGTGTATCTGGGAGGTCAGCATCCCATCGGTGTCAAAGCGCTTGGCCCATTCTATCAGCTTCGGGAGGCACTCCTCCGGCGGCTGACGCAGCATTTTCAGCGCCTGCTTTACCGCGAAGGCCTGTGCACTCTCTGAAAATGTCTTGTTTGCCATGAATATCGTCCTTTCTGTGGAATTAAACCACGGTTTAATTGTATCTCCGCAAGCCCGTTTCTTCAACGGACAATAATGGATGTGTATTGCAATTTCACCGCTTTTCCGACATAAAGGTACGGCAAAGCTGTTCGAAAATCATTTGCGGAGTGTTTTTGCCGTGTTAATTTTACCGGGCGGGAGGCCGGGCGCCACAGAGAGTCCTTATGCTCCGCCGCGGGTCGATATGACGGGAGATCTGAGCAAGGGGACAATGTGCACAAATTAACAGGCGGTAAATTGGAGATAAGCGAGCTTATAAACTAAAATCGTGCTTTAAAATGCTTGCAATGTTCGCTCGCTTACTATATAATTAGTTAAACGTTGTAAACGATGGGACTTTGGAGGTAACTATGGCTGACGAGGGCAAGAGCAAAAAGACCTCGGCTGCGGACGCGGTGTTCGAGGCGCTGCGGTCACAGATAAGTTCCGGGGTGTGGAAGGTAGGAGACCGGCTGCCCAGCGAGGGCGAGCTGGCGGAGCGCTACGGGGTGAACCGCCTGACGGTGCGCGTCGCGCTGCAAAAGCTGAACGCTCTCGGCGTGGTGGAGACGCGCGCCGGAGCCGGCACGCATGTCATTGAGTTCGACTTTGAGAACTACCTGCGCATGGCGTCCAAGTTTTACGGCCGGGGCGACATGCTGCAGGAGGTAACGGAATTTCGCAACCACATGGAGATAGAGTGCGCGCGCCTGGCGTGCGAGCGCGCGAC
>CAUAHS010000240.1 GCA_958428885.1 uncultured Eubacteriales bacterium | reverse complement strand
CCGGCAGCGCAGAACCGGGTGAGCACGTTCGCCCCCGGCGAAGGTGGGGTTGGCGGTAATCCGACGGGCAGGGCAGCCGCTTACGGGATGAGAAACGCTAATAATACCGCAGTTATGGTACAGTCCAGCGCCAAAAAGCGCCTTTCTTTGGGCAAGGACCAAAGAAATGGGGTCGAAAAGGCACTCCGGGGTCGAAATCTCGAGAAACCAACGGCGCACACGCACAAGCGCAAAACAAAACCGCCGCCCAGACGGACGGCGGTGAGACTCAGTCAAACGTGCACTCCCAGCCCAAGCCCTCGAGACCGGAGACGTCGAAACCGGGGCGGGGAACGGCCCAGAGACGGGATGGAGTGCCATCCTCGTGCTCACCGCAGACGGCGGCAAACTCCAGCCAGCTCGCGGGGAACTCCACACCGGCGCCGCCCTTTTTGAAGAGCGGGACCATGCCGAGGCGCGTCTCGTACCAGCGGCAGAGGCTGTCCTCCGCCGGGAGCGTCGCCACAAGGTCGGCGCCTGAGGCAAAGGCGTCGGAGATGAGCCCGAGCCCTATCTCCCGTGCCGCACCCAGACCGCGATACCGCTCCGCCGTCGCCATTGCGTAGATATACGAGCAGCGTGCGCCGCAGGCCACGGTGCCGGGAATGCAAAAGCCCATCGCGGCGATAGCGCCCCCGGTTTCCGCCACCCGGCAGTATTCTGGCCGCCACAGGAGGCGGAAAAACTCGCCCGTGAGCTCCTCGCTGTCGCCGAAAACCTCGAACCAGAGCCGCTGGAGTGCCGGAATATCGCCCTCTCGCGAGTGGCGGAAGCTCAGCTCAGACATCCTTGGCCTCCCTCGCCGTGTACTTCGTGAGCAGGAACTCGGGGTAATACTCCTGCTTGGCGGAGCGCAGGTTTTCGTGGCCCATGTCGTCCTCGCGGTTGAGATAGACGATGTTCGGGTGGTCGGCCATTATCTGCTTTGAAAACTCCCGGCAGACCATCGGATACGCCCCAGGCATGGAGGCGAAGGCCTTTTCAAAGTGCACGTCGAAGGTGTCGGTCGAGATGACCTCGCCCACCGTGAAGCCGACGAGCTTGCCGTCGGCAAAGAGGACGCCGCCCTCGAGTCCGAGCTCCTTCCAGCGCATGAAGCCGCGGACAATGGCCGCATGCTCGTCGTCGAGACCCTCGGGCGGAGCTTCGTAGCCGCCCTGCCACTCGCCGAGCATGCCCATGCACCAGGGCATGAGCTCCGGCGTCAGGCGCTTGAACTCCCAGGAGTGCTCCTTCTCAAAGCGGTTGCAGAAGTTGCGCTTGCCGTGGAGCTTCTTGCCCGCAAAGGTGGAGAGTTTTTCGATAGAATAGACGTAGTCGAAGCAGTCGCGGTCCTCGAAGAAGCGGAAGCGGCCGGGATAGGCCTCCTCGAGCAGCGCGCGGTGCTCCTCGGTGATGCCGCGGATGGCGAGGGGATAGCGCCGGTGCGCGGCGAACTCGGTCAGCGCCTCGATGGCAGGCTTGACGTCGCCGGAGCCGATGGGGAAGGCGAAAAAGGGCATGTCCTCGTAGCGGAGCTTGGTCAGCAGCCGCCCGTCGACCGAGGTCAGGTGCTGTCGGAACGCGCCGTCCCACATGTAGACGTTGCCGAAGTTGTAGTCCGCCGAGCGGGAGTTTTCGGCCTCGATAAAGGGCTGGGCCCAGACCCGGTCGGAGATGGAGAGCTTGCGAAAATGCAGCATAAAAATTTGCCTTTCTGTATCAATAGGTGTGGTCGCAGACGGCACGGATCTCCGCCTGGAGCCGCTTGAGGTCGTCAAAGGTCTCAGGACGCTTGTTCGGGTCACGCAGCAGAGCCGCGGGGTGGTAGAGCGCCATGACCCGGCGTCCGTCCACGTTGAACCACTGTCCGTGCTCCTTCGTGATGCGGAAGTCCGGCTTGATGAACTTCATCGCGGAGATGCGGCCCAGGCAGACGATGAGCTTCGGCTGCAGGAGCTCGATCTGGCGCTTGAGCCACTCGGCGCAGGCCATCTGCTCGGTCTCAAGCGGATCGCGGTTCTTCGGCGGGCGGCACTTTACCATATTGGCGATGTATATCTTCGTGCGGTCAAGGTCGATGAGCTCCAGCATGTCGTCAAGCAGTTTGCCGCCCCGACCGACGAAGGGCTCGCCCTTGAGGTCCTCCTGCTCGCCGGGACCCTCGCCTATGAAGAGCACCTCGGCGTTCTCAGGCCCCACGCCGAACACGACGTTGTGGCGCGTCTCGCATAGCGAGCAGCGTCGGCAGTTGAGACATTCGCTTTTGAGATTTTCCCAGTTGTCCATTATCCCATAACCTTTCTCTCTGCTAGTTTACATAATATATCCGCCCGATTGTCGGCGGGGTTTTCAATGACATGGTCGAGCAGGCGGTCCAGCTCCCGGCCCAGCTCCGGGCCGGAGTAGCCTAGGGGCATGAGCTCGGCGCCGCCTATGGCGAGGTCGTGGAGCGCCCAGCACTCACCGGAGTGCAGAACAGCCCGAAGTTCGCGGTTTTTGGGGTGCGCGGCGAGGACGGCGGACTCGCCGTAGTCCCGCAGCAGGCGCTTCCAGTCGCGGCGGCCTGACTTGAGTATCCCCACCGCTGAGGCCGTGGTGCGCACGGTGTAGCTGTCGAATCGGAGCGCCGTGAGCAGGGAGGAGGTAGACATAATATACCCGCCCCGCTCCAGCGCGAGACAAAAGCGCGCAAGGCGAGCGTATTTCGGTACGGCAGAGAGCGCAGGACGCTCCGCCGAGGGGTCGCCTGCGGACAGGAAGGCGTCCAGCAGCCGGAAGTCCGCCAGCTGCCAGACCACGTCCGGCCGGGGACTGCGCAGGGTCTTAATGAGTTCGTCCCGCACGCGCTCCGCCGAGAGCGAGGCGGCGAGCGGCGCAAGGGCACGCACAGCCCGGAGCGTGCGAGGCTCTATGTCGAAGCCCAGCTGAGCGGAGAAGCGGAGCGTGCGCAGCATGCGCAGCGCGTCCTCGTTGAAGCGGAGCTCAGGCTCGCCCACACAGCGGAGCAGCCCGCGCTCGAGGTCGGCCCTTCCGCCGAAGGGGTCGGTGATCTGTCCGGCGGCGTCCATGGCCATGGCGTTGACAGTGAGATCCCGCCGGGCGAGGTCGGCCTCCAGCGAACAGCCGAAGGCGACGCGGTCGGGACGGCGGTGGTCGGAGTAGGCGCCCTCGG
>CAUAHS010000239.1 GCA_958428885.1 uncultured Eubacteriales bacterium | reverse complement strand
GTCTATCTGCTTGAGACCGCCGTAGCGGCTGCCCATTCCGGCGGCCATGACGACGAGCACGGGTTTCTTCATTTTATTTTCCTCCCTCATCTTTACCTAAAATATGGCCCGCTGCCGCGGGCCATATCACATTATCGGTTGTCTCAGCCCCTGTAGCCGTTGGGGTTCATGCTCTGCCACTTCCAGGAGGAGGCGCACATCTCCTCGATGCCGTACTGGGCCTCCCAGCCGAGCTCCTCCTTCGCCTTGGTCGGGTCGGCATAGCAGACGGCGATGTCGCCCGGGCGGCGGGGGTCGATGACGTAGGGCAGGGTCTTGCCGCAGGCCTTCTCGTAGGCGTGCAGCACGTCGAGCACGCTGTAGCCCTTGCCGGTGCCGAGGTTGCACACGAACAGGCCGCAGTTGGTCTCGAGCTTCTTGAGCGCGGCGATATGACCGCGGGCGAGGTCGACAACGTGGATGTAGTCACGCACGCCGGTGCCGTCATGCGTCGGATAATCGTCGCCAAAGACGTGCAGCTTCTGCAGCTTGCCGACGGCGACCTGGGCGATGTAGGGCACGAGGTTGTTGGGAATGTCGTTGGGGTCCTCGCCGATGAGGCCGCTCTCATGGGCGCCGATGGGGTTGAAGTAGCGCAGCAGCGCAACGTTCAGGCTCGGCTCGGCCTTGCAGTAGTCCATCAGGATGCGCTCGATGAAGAGCTTGGTGGTGCCGTAGGGGTTGGTGGTGCCGCCGGTCGGGAAATCCTCGCGGATGGGCACGGAGGCGGGGTCGCCGTACACGGTGGCGGAGGAGGAGAACACGAAGTTCTTCACGCCGTGATCGCGCATGACGTTGAGTATCATCAGGGTGTTCACAAGGTTGTTGGTGTAGTACTCAAGCGGCTTTGCAACGCTCTCGCCGACGGCCTTGAGCCCGGCGAAGTGGATGACGGAGTCGATGTCCGGGTAGTTGTTGAAGAGCTCCTTGACCTCCACGGGGTCGCACAGCTCGCACTTGACGAAGGGGACCTTCTTGCCGACGATCTTCTCGACGCGGTGGACGGCCTCCTCGCAGGAGTTGATTAGATTGTCCGCTACGACGACCTCGTAGCCGGCCTCGATGAGTTCGACACAGGTGTGGCTGCCGATGTAACCGGCACCGCCGCTGACAAGTATCATTGTGAACACTCCTTTTACAGTCATTTTTCAGCTTGGCATCATTGTACGTCAAGCGGTGCAAAAAGGAAATATACAGTCTTGCACAATCTTTGCACTTTTCGCCACTGTTTTTCCCGTTAGTCGGACGGTATTTGCAGAATCATCCGCCGCCGGGCTTGGTCTTGGCCGCAAGGGCGCGGACGCCGGAGGCGTATTCGCTGGGCGTCATTCCGGTGACCTTTTTGAAGTGGCGCGAGAAATAGTAGATGGACTGGTAGCCGAGGCGGTTGGCGATCTCGGTGAAGTTGCCGTCGTCCCGGCGGATCATCTCCTTGGCGGCCTCGATCTTGCGGCGGCCGAAATACTCCATGACTCCGCCGCCGGTCTCGGCGTGGAAGATCTGCTGGAGACGGCTGCGGCCGACGAGGTTGTCGCGGCATATTCTGTCCAGCGTCAGGGTCTGAGACAGGCGCTGGGAGAGGTATTCGTCAACGCGCAGAAAGACCTCGTTGCGGCTCTGAGTCTCTATGGGTCCGGTGTTTCTCTGCCCCGCCGCCCCGACACGGAGCAGGCGGATCAGCAGCTCCTCTATGTACGCCGCCACCAGCTGCTCGGCGCCGAAGGGGGCGTCCGGGCGGCGCTCCAGAGCCGTCGTCGCCGGGTCGTCCAGCGGCGTTGCGAAGGCGCGCTCCGCCTCGGCCACGATGCCGCCTATCAGAGCGCGTTCCGCCTCGCCCATTGGGAAGACCTCGTCTCCCAGGCGTGATAGAGCGCCGCTCTCGCAGAAAAAACTGACCACGACCAGATTCGGAGCCGAGCTGCCCGTGGCCCTCAGCGCGTGGAACTCGCCCGGCGGATGGAAGAGCAGGTTCCCCCGCCCCAGACGCAGCTGCTTGCCGCCGGCCAGAACGTCGACCTCACCCTTGTCAACATATACGAACTCCCAGAAGTCATGCTGCTCGCCCTCGAAATAGTAGCTGCTCGAATACTCAAAGTAGTGCACGGTGACGACCCTGTCCACGCGGACGGGGCGGCTTATGACGGTAGGCGTGAACGGCACTGCGCTTCCCCCTTCCCTATGCTCCGGCCTTGGAGCGGGAGCTCCTGCGGTACTCCATAGGGCTCATGCCCTCGAGCCGGCGGAAACTCTGAGAAAAATAGCTTGGCGACGAGAAGCCGAGCATATGCGAGATCTGGCTGAGCGAGTGGTCCGTGTCGCTCAGGAGGTACTTGCTCTCCTCTATGCGGCGGGTTATGAGATAGTTTATCGGCGAGATGCCGTATTCTTTTGTGAACGAGTGCACCATATAGTATTTATTGACGTGCACCAGCTCGCTGAGCATGTCGAGATTGATGTTCTCCTTGAAGTGGTTGTCGATATAGTGGCGCACGGTGGCGCATTCCTTGCTTGGCTTTCGTCCGGGTCTGCGGTGCTCCGACTTTGTCGGCAGGAACTGCATTCCCGCGTGGCGCATGAGCCGGAGGATCAGCACCTCCAGCAAATCCTGGCAGATGAGCTCATAGCCCACGGCCTTGAACTCTATTTCACGCAGCATCTCACGCAGCGCATGCAGCAGAGGCTCGCGCGCGTTTTGCAGGTTCGTCATGAACCAGCGCTCGTCCGAGTCCTCCCCCGCCGAATACTCCAGCCCCTCAACGCCCAGAACTATGTACTCCAGCGGCCGCTTGTTGTAGCTCACCTCCGTGTGTTCCACGTTGGCGTTTACAATCACCATGTCGTCCGTCGAGACAGGCAGGAGCTTGCCCTCTATGTTGAACTTGCCCGAGCCGCCGACCACATAGAAGATCTCCGTGCAGGCATGTGTGTGCAAAGTGCTGTGCCAGTCCCCTCCATATTTGGCAGTACTGACATATAAAAGCTTGACTTTGTTCCGGTCAATGGGCGACGCACCCATATCTTCAAGTGTGAACCTGTTAGTGCTCAGAAACAATCGCCTCATTTTCTTTAGCAATCTTGCTGATATGCTTTTAAAGGATTATATTACATTTGACTGTGCTGTGCAATATGTGCAAAATAACAGAATTTTTTCAAAAAGATGAGGACATATGACCGGTAC
>CAUAHS010000238.1 GCA_958428885.1 uncultured Eubacteriales bacterium | reverse complement strand
GTTCAACCTGCTCACCAAGGTGTATCAGCCCACGCGCGGCACCATCATGGTGGACGGCCGAGACACCGCGGGCATGAGCACCGTGCAGGTGAACAAGCTCGGCGTCGCCCGCACCTTCCAGAACATCCGCCTCTTTGCGAACCTCTCCGTGGAGGACAACGTGAAGCTCGGCATGCACAACCAGATAAAATACGGCATGCTGGGCGGCATACTCCGCCTGCCAGCCTACTGGAAGCAGGAGCGCATCGCCCACGAGCGGGCGCTGGAGCTGCTGAGCATCTTTGACATGCAGGACATGGCCGACAAGAAGGCGGGCTCCCTGCCCTACGGCGCACAGCGCAGGCTGGAGATAGTCCGTGCCCTGGGCACGAACCCGAGCCTCCTGCTGCTCGATGAGCCCGCAGCGGGCATGAACCCCTCCGAGACGGTGGAGCTCATGGAGAACATCATCAAGATCCGCGACACCTTCCAGATCGCAATCATGCTCATCGAGCACGACATGAACCTCGTCATGGGCATCTGCGAGGGCATCTGCGTGCTGAACTTCGGCAAGGTCATCGCCAAGGGCACCCCGGCGGACATTCAGTCGAACCCGGTGGTCATCGAGGCCTATCTGGGCCGGAAGAAGGGGGCCTGAGCATGGAGCAGATACTCAAGGTCGAGAACATCAACGTCTACTACGGCGCCATCCACGCCATAAAGGGCGTCTCCTTCCACGTGGACGAGGGCGAGGTCGTGACTCTAATAGGCGCAAACGGCGCTGGCAAGTCCACGACACTGCAGACCATATCGGGCCTGCTCCGCTCCCGGACGGGCTCCATAGAGTTCTGCGGCGAGAACATCTCAAAGCTGCCGCCGCACAAGATAGTTGAAAAGGGCCTGGCCCAGGTGCCTGAGGGGCGGCGCATCTTTTTGCAGATGAGCGTGCAGGAGAACCTCGACATGGGAGCCTATACCCAGAGCGGGGCGGGCGTGGTCGAGGACATAGAGCGGGTGTACGAGCAGTTCCCGCGCCTGAAGGAGCGGCGGCGCCAGATCGCCGGCACGCTCTCCGGCGGCGAACAGCAGATGCTGGCCATGGGCCGCGCCCTGATGAGCCGCCCTAAGCTGCTGATGCTGGACGAGCCCTCCATGGGCCTTGCGCCCATACTCGTGGAGCAGATCTTCGAGATCATCCAGAGCCTGCACAGGAGCGGCACTACTATATTATTAGTGGAACAGAACGCCCAGATGGCCCTCTCGGTTGCCGACCGCGCCTACGTCATGGAGACCGGCACCATCAGCCTGAGCGGGACCGGCCACGAGCTTGCCGAGAGCGACCAGGTGAAGAAGGCCTATCTCGGCGGCTGAAAACACCCCCAAAGCTCCAAAGCTCCAAAGCGGTACACACAAACCGCCCCGGAGCGGAAGAGAGCCCGGCCATTGGCCGGGCTCTCTTTGCTTATTGAGTTTCACCTGTCTCCTCCGGCTCGGGCCAGAGCTCGCTGTAGCCGTCCTCGCCGAAGTCGTAGCCGACCCCGCCGATCTCGGCGCTGCCGGTGACGAAGGAGCCGTCCGCACGGCGGTATCGCCAGCCGGTGTCGTCGGCGACCCAGCCCTCGGCGGAGACGCCGTTATACATATATATATTGAGGCTTAGCGCGTCACGGGTATCGTTGTCCTGGAAGTGCCACCACTCGCTGGTGAGCCCGCCGAAGCCCGCGTCCTTCATGATGGAGTCGAGGACGAGCGCCTCGGAGTTGTCGTGCCAGATGGTGGAGTATACGCTCAGGTCGTGCATGTCGGTCTGCATCTCCAGCTCCTTGCCCTCGAGCGTCTCGATGGTGAGGTCCAGGGCGATGCCCATGTTGTGCGCCGAGCCGTGCTGGGCCAGGAAGTTCGGCAGGCCGTAGCTGCCCTCCTCCCACAGGCGGATATAGGTCAGCACCTCGCCCTCCGCCAACTCGGGCAGGTCCTCGGGTACCTCGCCGTAGATGTCCAGCTCAGGCACGGGCTCGTTCGCCAGCACCTCGGACTTGTCGTAGATGTCGCGGGTGGCCCGGTTGGGGCGGTAGGAGTCGTAGATCTTCAGCCTGTAGCCCTGCTCTATGGCCGAGTTGGCCGCAGTGTAGAGCTTTTCGCAGCAGGGGTATAGGTAGGGCGCAAGGTATACGCCCTCGGCCAGCCGCACGTGCTCATAGCCGACTATGACCGTGCCCGTGACCTCGGGTATCTCATAGCCGTGCACGGCGTAGAGCGAAGCATAGCTGTTCGTGATGTTATAGCTTATGAGGTCGCCCATGTACTCGGGGAGGTTTATGAGACAGTAGCGGCTGTCGATATAGCCGTACCGGCCGTCGTACCTCACGCGGAAGAGGCCGTCCTCCTCGCCCAGCACGCAGAGCATGGAGCCGGCCGGGATGGTCCCCAGGGCCTCGGAGGCTGAGTCCGCCTCCTTGTAAAGCGTCAGCTCGGTCAGCGGCCAGATGGTGCAGTAGAGGCTTGAGAGCTCGGTCCTGAAGCTCACCTCGGCGGGTTCCGCAGCGTATTCGGCGCCCTCGGGTATGGCGCCGCCGACGGTGACTACGCGGAAGGTCTGCTCCCGGCAGGAGGGCAGCATTCCGGTGAGATATACCCGCTCACCGTCCCGCTCCACGCTGGAGAGGGTCTGCCAGGTGTCCCCGACCAGCTGCTGAACCTCGTAGCCGCCGCCCTTTGTCTCATTCCAGCTCAAAGAGTAGCTGTTGCCGCCCAGGTCCTCGCACTCGAGCTCCAGCACGCCGGGCAGGAGCGATTCGCGGTCCACGGTGACGCTCTCGCCAGCCTCGCCAATGAGCATGCAGCCCTCGAAGTGCTCGACGGCGCGCACGGTGAAGGTGTACTCCTCGCCGTACTCCGGCATGGGCAGGCTCCCGCCCTCGCCGAAGCTGATGCTCTGGGTGCCCGTGCCGATGCTGAGCCTCTGCTCGCCGTCCACGGTGACCTGCACCAGCTCATACTGCCGCCCGCTCCCGGGCTCGGCGCTGACGGAGAGCGTCTGGGCCGTGTCGTCTATGACGTATTCCACGTCCTGGAGCTCGAGCGGACTGAGCACCACATGCCCGGCCGCCGGGTTCCTGCCCGGGCGCCGGAATTCCCCGCCCACGAAGGAGCGCCAGCGCCCCAGGGGGGTCACCGTGATGCTCAGCTCCCGCCCCTCGGGCAGGCCGGTCAGCTCCGCAGAGCTGCCGCTCACGTCAAA